>JBIIMD010000102.1:0-3169 GCA_044232525.1 Candidatus Nanopelagicales bacterium
TTTTGCGAACAAATATTCGCTTATCATCAGCCATTGATAAGCGGGCAAAGTAATCGAGGGCAAAGAAAACCCAGATGACAACGAGTGACCAAGTGCACAGGGAGTGCAGCACAGGGGAAAGATTTGGATTAATGATTGGCCAGGCATAACCAGCCAAGAAGATTACTCCTAGCGTTTGCAAAACTTTAGGGGAGAGCTTTAGCCACCAATTGAATGCAGGGTTCATTTTTGCTTTAGACCTTTCGCTGTCTATTAGTCAGGATATCGACACAGTTACCGAATTTGTCTTAAGACAGGTCGGTTTTGTCCGTTATGATTTCAAGTTATGACCATGCAGAATCAAAGCAAATCCCTAGAGTCAGACAATCTAAAGGTTTATCTAATTGCTGCCGTTCTTGGTGCCGGTGTTGGCCTAGTTTCGATTGCTTTTCTTTTTGCTGTCCTGAGCCTAAAGAATTTGATTTGGACCACTGACCATGTCAGAACCAGTGCGATTGTGGTTTTTGGAATCTGTACTCTCGGTGGCCTTATTGTTGGTTTGCTCAATCACACCGCGGAGAAATCAAGGAACGAAGCTCATGATTTAGCCGAAGCGATTGCTGATATGGAAGATGTGGAAACCCACCAAGCGCCGCCAGCTCGCGTTATCTTTGGCCGTGCCACATTGGGAATCACTTCCCTCGGATTTGGTGGCCCAGTTGGACCAGAGGCGCCGCTAATTGCATTAGTAGCCCAACTTAGTTCGCGTCTGTCACACATACTTCGAATTACTCAAGCCCGAGTGGTTGAACTTTCAGTTGCTGGATCCCTTGGTGTTCTATTTGGTGTGCCATTAGTGCTGGCTGGAATTGAAAGTGAAGAAAAGCAAGAACGTAAGAATTTAGGACAACGCTTAGTTGCTCGCGGCCCAGAAATCATTGCAGCCATCTCATCGCTCATAGTGATTACCAAGCTGTTGCCTGAGATTGGTATCCATCAATTCACTTCAGCACAGTCAAGCAATTTAGAAATTGGAATTGATCTACTCTGGATTGCTTTGATTGCAATATTGGCAAGCGGACTTGGCCGGTTTGTAATCATTTCGATTCCGAAGTTGCGATCAGTTGTTGTTGAGAAATTACCTGGCGGAGACATTCCGGCCGGTCTGTTAAGTGGCGCAATACTTGGGCTAAGTGCGCTCGCAACACCATTGATTCTTTTCTCAGGTCATCACGAAATTCAAGAACTCCTTGATGGCTCTGAATCCATTGGTCAATTGCTTGGCATTACCGCGCTAAAAATTTTGGTTCTAGTTGTTTGTTTAGCTGGCGGTTGGTACGGCGGACAGATTTTCCCATTGGCATTCATCGGCGCGGGCACTGCATTAGTAGTAGCTGAACTAGTTGGTAGTTCAGCAACATTAAGTTTGGTGGCAGCTGGGTTTGTTGCGGCAAGTGCTGTTGGAATTCGCAGACCATTACTTGCTTTGATTTTGGGGTTTGTGCTATTTCCACAGACAACTTGGTTAGCAATGTTGTTAGCCGCGGCTATTTCGATCTCTATGCTCAATAAGCGACCAGTTTCGCTGGAACATTAATCCAACAAAAAAGCCCGCACCTATAAAGGCGCGGGCTTTTTGTTTTGAGTTTTACTCAGCAGTCTTGAACCAAGCATTCGCCTTGGATGTGCTCACAACTATCAGTGCGATCACGTTAAGGGCAATTGGGACCCAGCCGTAAGGCAGGCGCATGAAACCAAAAATGATGTTGATTACAGCAAGTGCCTGGATAACGACCTGAGCTGATCGGGAACCGATCAAGATCATCTTTGAGATGGTCACGTATATAAGGCCAAGCACAATCGATAGCAGGCCATTTAGAAGCAGGTACATGGTTGAGATTTCGATCGTTAGTCCGCCAGCGGCAGTTAGAACTGTCGGGTTGTCACCAATTGGTGACAGGACCATAAGAACACCGAATCCAACGTTAAAGATCGCGATGAACCAGATGATGGCGGCTAAGAAAGTCACCATTGCTGGGCGCTTTGCAGTAGTTGTGGAAGTCATTCTTCCTCCGTAGAGAACAACAAAACTAAATCGAGATCTTCGATTTAGTCACTTAAAAGGTAGCAGATTGGAATATTGGATAGCATTCTCGCAACGCCTAATTCTGGAGATTTAGTGGCAAATTTAAAGATTGTTATCGTTGGCGCTGGTATCGCGGGTACTGGTTTGGCCGATGAGTTAACCCAGCTGGGTCAACGTGATGTCACAGTTGTTGACCAGGGGCCTATTTGGAAAACTGGCGGCGCTACATCGCATGCACCTGGTCTAGTAACTCGCACCAGCGCTTCAAAGATGATGCACCGATTTGCGGATTACACAATTACAAAACTTTTGTCCATGGACGTGTCGGGTCAACCCTGCTTTTATCCGGTTGGATCGATTGAAGTCGCGCTCACTCAAGAGCGCCTGAATTACTTAGTTCGCCGAACTGAGTTTGCTGCCTCCTGGGGATTTAGTGCCGAGATGCTTTCTCCAGAAGAATGCGCGACCTTAAATCCACTATTGGATCCAAGAACTTTCATTGGTGGTTTTCACACCACTGGAGAAGGCGTCGGCAAGGCACTTCGTGGCGCGCAAGCACAAGGGGAGCGAGCACAATCTAATGGCGCAGTATTTATTGGCAACACAACGGTTACCGGCATAGCAACTAGTGGATCAAAAGTTACTGGGGTACAAACTGCAACCGGCGTGATTCCTGCCGACTTAGTGGTTATCGCCGCCGGCGGTTGGGGCAATTCGATCGCAGCAACCGCTGGGGTTGTATTGCCACTAGTTTCGATGGAACATCAGTACGCCGTTACTGAACCATTGTCAGTGTTAGCAAAAGGTCGCGATGGCGACGCCAGTGTTCCGATTGTGCGCATTTACGAGGCTGGAACTTATGTGCGCGATGAAGGTGACAAAGCAGGAGTTGGTTCGTTTAACCATCGCGCGATTCCAGTTAGTGATTCCAACATGGTCAACAATGCTGCCATGTTAGATGATCCATCCAAGTTGCCATTTACTCAAGCTGATTGGGATCAAGCTTGGTCTGAAACACTAGAAGTAATGCCAGTTTTATCTGGTGTGAAATATGAGCAGGCATACAACGGAGTCTTCCCATATGCTGCTGATGGTTTTCCACTG
>JBIIMD010000019.1:0-15605 GCA_044232525.1 Candidatus Nanopelagicales bacterium
GATCCAAATACCGTCGAAACCAAGTGAAGCTTTCTCCCGAGCGAGTAATCCTCGACACCAATAATGCGCATGAACATGGGCATGGAGTTGGTGACCACCTTTACGTGCATCGACATTCGTTCGTGCATGATTTACCTGCACAAGTAAAGACTGTTGCCGCAATTGTCTTTATCTTTATGGTAGTTCTAACGCCAGTCCGAGCTGTGGGAGCTTTTGCCATCTATCTTGGCCTGGTGTTTTTGGTCGTAAAGATCGCCGATATTCCTTTTCCGCTAGTTCTCAAAAGAATGCTCATTGAGATTCCGTTTGTACTTTTTGCGGTGCTAATGCCATTTTTTGGTCCAGAGCCACGAATTGATTTTCTAGGATTGTCACTCTCGCAAGAGGGTCTGTGGGCTGCTTTTGGAATTTTGGCAAAGGGAACTATTGGGGTTGCCACCTCGATAACTTTGGCCGCAACGACCCGGGCCCGAGATTTATTACAAGGCTTGGAAAAGATCGGTGTTCCAGATCTGTTAGTTCAGATTGCGTCATTCATGCTTCGCTATTCAGCAGTTGTTACCGACGATCTTTCCAGAATGAAAGTTGCTCGAGAGTCTCGTGGATTTGCTGCTTCTGGAATAAAGCATTGGAAGGTTTTAGCGAATTCTGCGGGTGCACTATTCATTCGTTCCTACGAACGAGGTGAACGTGTTCACCTCGCCATGCTTTCGCGTGGTTACAACGGAACCATCATTGATCTTTATCAACCAACTGTTACAACTAGAGATTGGTGGACAGCCATGGCTCTGCCGATAATTGCTGCATCAATTATGGTTATAGCGTGGATAACGCTTTGAACACTTCTCCCAGTCTTGACGTGAAGGGGTTGGCATATGCCTACCCAGATGGTAATCAAGCACTTTATGGCGTGAACCTACAGATCCAACCTGGAGAGCGCGTTGCTCTGCTAGGACCAAACGGTGCTGGCAAAACCACACTTGTGATGCACTTAAATGGAATTCTTGCTGCCGGGTTAGGCACAGTCCATGTTGGCGGACTTGTTGTGGACACTGAAGACAAAGACGCGCTTCGTGAGATCCGCAGGCGTGTGGGCATTGTTTTTCAAGATCCTGATGATCAGTTATTCATGCCAACCGTTCGAGAAGACGTAGCCTTTGGACCTATCAACATGGGTGTGACCGGTGCCGAACTCGATGCCCAAGTCATGGAAGCACTTGTTCTAGTAGGTATGGCAGATTATGCCGATCGCCCACCACATCACCTATCTTTTGGCCAGCGCCGCCGAGTTGCAGTAGCGACCGTCCTGGCTATGAAGCCAGAGATTTTGGTTCTGGATGAACCAAGTTCGAACTTGGATCCCGCTAGTCGTCGAGAGTTAGCAGATATCCTGCGCAATCTAGATATCACTTTGCTTATGGTGACCCACGACTTGCCATACGCTTTAGAGCTTTGTTCCAGGTCCGTGATTCTCTCGCAGGGAACCATAGTTGCTGATGGTAAAACCATAGATATTTTGTGCAACGAATCCTTGATGGCTGAGAATCGCCTTGAATTACCCTTTGGATTTGACCCAAAGAGCACACTCGTGAATTAGCGCCCGTCACCTACGGGACTAAATCACGATTATGAAGTTTGCTCCAATTCCTGACAGAATAGATCCCACGTGCGGGAGTGGCGGAATTGGCAGACGCACCAGATTTAGGATCTGGCGCCTTCGGGTGTGGGGGTTCAAGTCCCCCCTCCCGCACCATTATTAAGTCTTAAAGATCAATGCTTTGAAATAACTTTCTTTATCTGATGCGCCAAATGAATTAGCGCTTCACCTCTATGACTAATTGCGTCTTTTTCTGACGCAGTCATCTGCGCATTGGAAATTTCATATCCCTGTGGCACAAAGATTGGATCATAGCCAAACCCATTCTCACCTGTTGGTGCATCGAGCAAGTGACCGAGCATCTCACCAGCAGCCGTTAACTCTCTGCCATCAGGAAAAACTACAACGGCAGAACATACGAACTTTGCTCCTCTGTTTTGAGGGGGTACTTCTTTCATCTGCACCAATACAAGCTCAAGATTTGCTTGATCGATGTTTTCCAAAGCACCAGACCATCTGGCAGAAAGCACACCAGGATTACCATCCAGTGCGTCAACACAAAGTCCCGAATCATCTGCGATTGCTGCTATGCCTGTGAACTTAGCTAATGCGCGTGCCTTTAATAGCGCATTGCCCTCGAAGGTGGTTTCAGTTTCTTCCACTTCAGGGGCACCGGGGAAATCAGCAACCGTCAAGAGTTCACAATCAAGGTCTAGGTCTTCCAAAATTCTTTTTAGCTCGATCGCCTTATGGGTATTTCTGGTGGCTAAAACAAACTTCATTTAATTACTTTTTTGGAAGTGGAAGTGCCAATGCGGCTTTTTGCTTTGAAGTAAGTTCAACGCAGCCAATTGTCGCTAGGTCCAAGAGTTCGTGCAACAAATTGCGATCAAATGGTTCCCGCTCTGCAGTTCCTTGAACTTCAATAAATGCTCCAGAGCCAGTCATAACAATGTTCATGTCGGTATCAGCGCGAACATCATCGTCATAGTGAAGATCAAGACATGGCTTGCCTTCAACAATGCCCACGGAAACTGCAGCGACTGAATCGCGCAATACAACGGCATCCTTGGCAACTAATCCTGAATTGCGTGCCCACTCGATCGCATCAGCAACAGCAACATATGCGCCAGTGATAGCGGCTGTTCTGGTTCCACCATCAGCTTGCAAAACGTCGCAGTCAATCATGATTGTGTTTTCACCCAGAGAAGACATGTCTAGTACTGAGCGCAAGCTACGGCCAATTAGTCGCGAGATTTCATGAGTCCGGCCACCCAGTTTCCCCTTAACGCTTTCTCGGTCATTACGAGTGTGAGTTGCTCGAGGCAACATTGAGTACTCCGCAGTTAACCAACCTTCACCACTTCCCTTTTTCCAGCGCGGCACACCTTCGCTGAATGAAACGGCACAAAGAACTTTGGTCGCACCAAATTCAACGAGAACGCTGCCTTCGGCATGATCTAGCCATTGGCGAGTGAAGGAAACATTACGTAATTGATCGGCGTTACGGCCGTCTGAGCGATTAGTCACGTATCTGACTCTATTGCAATGCCTACTGGTTCAGCGAAGTAACTTCCCGGACTTCAGGACCCAGAAACCTTCGAGCTAAGTGAGTGAATGAATCACCAGTTGCCAGAAACTCATGAGTTGGAGAAGGCAAATTTGGATTTCGGATTAGCTGTTGTTCAACCAAAATGCGATAAACATCTTTAGCTGTTTCCTCGGCACTTGATACCAAGGTGACTTTGTCACCCGTAATCATAGAAATCACACCTGTAAGCAGTGGGTAGTGCGTGCAGCCGAGAACTAAGGTGTCGATCTCTTGATCCAAAACTGGCTTTAGGTACGCGCGGGCTATTGCAGTTAGTTCATCACCATTCGTAATTCCAGCCTCTACAAATTCCACAAATCGAGGACAGGCCTGTGAAGTCACTTGAACATGTGGCGCGGCTGCAAAGGCGTCTACGTAAGCATCGCTGGTAATCGTCGCCTGGGTCCCAATCACACCGATTCGACCAGTTCGGGTAGCGCCAACTGCCCGCCGAACTGCGGGTTGAATTACTTCAACAACTGGGATTGAATACCGTTCCCTAGCATCTCGCAGCACTGCAGCGCTGGCAGAATTGCAAGCGATCACAAGCATCTTTACATCGCGAGAAACCAGTTCATCTAGAACATTAAGAGCAAGTTCTCTAACTTCCGCGATCGGACGAGGACCATATGGCCCGTGTGCGGTATCTCCAACATAGATTAATGGCTCGTTTGGAAGTTGATCCAGGATAGATCTAACTACCGTCAAGCCACCTACGCCTGAATCCATAACTCCAATAGGTCGATCATCCACCACTTAAGAGTAATCTGACATAGTGATGAATTTGCGCAATGCACCCAAATCAATCTTGGTTGCTGCGACACTTATTGCTGCAGCGGCAATGTTTTATTTTTCATTTGGGCTGCTTTTGTCATTAGCTCCAGAGCTGTTGGAAAGTATCGCAGTATTTACCACACCTGACGGAGCCCCGACACAACTACTTCTAATCGCAGGAGTTGCATGTATTGCCTTTGGCTTTGTTTTTGTGTGGATACTTAGAGAACTTTTCAATAAATCCCAATCTGCAGTAGTTATGATTTACACGCTTTCGATTATCAATGTGCTATTCGGGTTATTCCGGATGCCAATTGGCTTACTAACCATTTTTCTTAACCTATTGGTTATCTTCCTAATCAGATCAAATAGCGCTAAACAGTGGCTTGGCACACCACAGTAGTTGCGAAGTATTCGCAACAGTGAATCTCACGCCAGCAATATCTGCCTAAATCAGTAAGAATCAGTCAACAAGAACTGTCTTGAAACTTGATTTAGAATTAAGTGTCCACTCTGTTGAAAGTGTTAAAAATGTCTGTTGCCGTAAGCATCCCAACCATTTTGCGTAGTTATACGAACAACGCTCGCTCGGTTTCTGCAACAGGTGAGACTCTAGAGCAAGTCATTGCAGACCTTGAATTGCAATTCCCTGGAATCTCTGGTCGCCTAATTGAAGATGGCAAACTACGCCGTTTTGTAAACATTTACATTAATGATGAAGATGTCAGGTTCACTGGAAGTCTTGCGGCACCTGTATCTGAGGGCGATTCAGTAACTGTGTTGCCTGCCGTTGCTGGTGGCTAAAGTTAACTATGCGCTATGACTCGTTGCTTGAATCGGTTGGAAATACTCCACTAGTTGGTTTGCCAAATCTTTCGCCGTCTGCTGATGTTCGGCTTTGGGCAAAACTAGAGGACCGAAATCCAACCGGGTCAATAAAGGACCGAGCAGCACTTGCGATGATTGAAGCTGCTGAAGCCGATGGAACGCTAACTCCAGGTTGCACAATCTTGGAACCAACAAGTGGCAACACCGGAATCTCACTAGCTATGGCTTCGCGCCTCAAGGGCTACAAATTGATTTGTGTAATGCCCGAAAACACTTCGCCTGAAAGAACTCAACTTCTAAACATGTGGGGCGCTGAAGTCAGATATTCACCAGCCGCTGGTGGCTCAAATGAGGCAGTTCGCGTTGCCAAAAATTTGGCAGCCGAGAATCCAAGCTGGGTAATGCTTTATCAGTATGGAAACTCGGCAAATGCAGATGCGCATTACCGCACCACTGGTCCAGAGATCCTGGCGGACTGCCCAACCATCACACACTTCGTCGCTGGACTTGGCACAACTGGAACCTTGATGGGAACGGGACGTTACCTTCGGGAGCACAAGCCAGATATCGCAATCGTTGCAGCCGAGCCTCGCTACGGCGAACTTGTATACGGTTTACGAAACATTGACGAAGGATTCATCCCAGAGCTTTATGACGAGTCAGTCCTAACGACAAGATTCTCAGTTGGCCCACTTGAAGCCGTTGCCCGCACTCGAGAACTGCTAGACCGGGAAGGCATCTTTGCTGGAATTTCAACCGGGGCAATTTTGCATGCTGCTCTGGGCATGGCAAACAAAGCAGTTAAGGCTGGGCAAAAAGCTGACATAGTTTTTATCGTTTGCGATGGCGGCTGGAAGTATCTTTCAACCGGAGCCTATGAAGGAACGGTTGAGCAAGCTTCCGAGGCTCTGGATGGACAACTCTGGGCATAGGCCTTTAAGTAATAACTATCTCTTCTTCGGTAATCACACCATCAACAATTCGATACGACCGGATTTCGCAAGGGCCATCCTGATTTCCAGTTTCACGAGTTGAAATCAAAACGTAGTGCGCAAACGGCTCTGAAGCATATGCCACATCGGTCCGTGATGGGTAAGCCTCAGTAGCGGTGTGTGAATGATAGATAACAACCGGATCTTCATCATTGGAATCAAGTTCGCGATAGAGCTTAAGCAAATCTGCCGAGTCAAATTCATAAAAAGTCGGTGACCTGGCCGCATTGGTCATAGGGATAAACCGAGTGGGGTTGTCAGAACCCGCTGGACCAGCGATTACCCCACAGGCCTCATCTGGATGGTCCTGCCTGGAGTGGGCCACCATTTGATCAATGAGGATTTGAGAAATACTCAACATTTTCGGATATTTCTCCTAAATTTGCGACTTTTTTCAATAATAGCGCGTTTTTCTTGCGTGTTTGGGTTGCAAGTGAGGTCGCGCAAGAGCAGGCTAGGTACAGCAAGAAAATGCTGCGCGCGCAGCATTAAACTCCGAACTGATTCGGCAGTTCCCAAATAAAGGAGCAACACTTCATGGATGGTATCTATGATGTATCGACCCTGTCGGCAACACAGTACGACATTGTCCTAGGGTTCTTATCTCTTGGTTTTGCAGCAATGCTGGCCACGACAATTTACCTCTATCTAAGCCAGGCTCGCGTACTTCCAAAGTACCGTCAGGCAGTCGTAATTTCAGGAACAGTAACCCTGATTGCGCTTTACCACTACTGGAGAATCTACGATTCATTCAAGTCAGCACATGCTGGTGGCGAAGTTTTCAACGAAGCGTACCGCTACGTTGACTGGTTGCTAACTGTTCCACTTCTGCTAATGGAAACCATTGCAGTTCTTGCTCTGCCAGCCGCTCGTCGCAAGTTCCTAACTATGCGCCTAGTGCCTGCATCAGCAGCAATGATCGTACTTGGTTACCCAGGTGAAGTTTCTGCAGACATGATGACAAAGGGTATCTGGGGTGCACTTTCGTCCATTCCGTTCTTGTACATCCTTTACATCTTGTTCGTTGAGCTAACCAAGACTCTTGAGACTCAGCCAGCAGATGTTGCAGCAACAGTAAAGCGTCTTCGCTTGCTTCTTATTGCAACTTGGGGTGTCTACCCAATCTCGTACTTGCTACCAATGATTGGTGTAGATGGATCAAATGCCTTCGTAGGACGTCAGGTCGGTTACACCGTTGCTGACATTCTTGCTAAGTGTCTATTCGGTCTGACAATCTACAAGATTGCTCGCCTAAAGAGCGCTGCAGATGACGCATCATATGCAGCATCTGAAGGTACTCACTAGTACTAACTAATAAAAACCCCCTAGCTGAAAAGCTAGGGGGTTTTTATTTGCTTTAAGTTATTGCGTCAATCAAAGTGCCCTGGAGATAAGTGAGGTAGTTATACAAGTGGATGCCCGGTTCATCGGCTTCGAAATCCGTCTCTGATTCATCGGTGATCTCTAGCCGGGTTCCCAGCACTAGCCGAAGATCGTTTATTGCCTTAAGCCAGTCCTGAGCTTGCTGATTAGTGATGCTGGTTTTACCGCTCCAATCGCTTAAGGTTCCTTGTACGGTCGCTAGCGCGGCCTGTTTCTGGGCCCTTAAGTCCTGCTCAGTAAACCTGCGGAAATCTGCACTGGCGTGCTCATCATTGGAGTAACCATCTGGAAAAAGTCTTGCTAAGGCTGGGTCATCTGAAATTTGGGTAGAGCCGTCCATGTTCAATAACTGAGCAAGTGGGTCTGTACCTAATTTGTTTTCCGGGTCATCCAACAGTTCAGTCATTTGCTCAAACAATTGCAGCAAAACACCTTGCTCGGCAACATCAAGCTTTAGGGTGAGCTTTCCACCAAGACCAGTCTTAAACACTTAGTCATCCTTTTGCAAGGTTGCCCAGAGCCCGTATGAATGCATGGCCGCCACGTCACGTTCCATTTCTTCCCTGGTGCCAGAACTCACTACGGCTCGGCCTTTTTCATGGACATCAAGCATTAAGAGCTCAGCTTTTGGTTTGTCGTAGCCGAAATAAGTCTGAAAAACATAGGTAACGTAAGTCATTAAATTGATTGGATCATTCCAAACTAAAGTGATCCATGGCCGGTCGGTCAAAAGATCAACTGCCAAGTCTTCGATCGGCATTGCGCTCATAGTTTTAGTCTCTCACGCAGATTTACGTTTCCAGAACATAAATCAAGGGCTAGTCCAATCGGACTAGCCCTTGATTTGAATTACTTTTAGTTACTTCTTGGCAAGACCACGAAGTTGGAATGATGCAATGATTTCCATCACACCAAGGATGATCAAGAAGAATGCCATTACCTGAGTAATTGTGACTAGTGATGCAATTGGGTTGTTGATGGTGATTACACCAGCAATCAAAGTAATGATTCCCATGAAGATTGCCCAGCCACGGCCGGAAGCTCCCTTAGATGCAAGTCCAGCAACAAGTTCAGCCATACCTCGGAAAATAAAGGTAATACCCATAAACAGTGCAGCTAACTGAGCATCCTTAACAATTCCACCGTTAAAGAAGATCACGGCCAAAATTATGGAAAGTGCGCCACTGATGATCATCAGGACTTTACCTGAGCCTTCAGTGTCATCAGCTAGGGCACGAATGATTGTTCCAATGCCGCTGAATAGAAGCCAGATACCAAAAAGCATTACCAATGTGGCAGTTGCGGATACTGGATTGTTAAGTGCCATCACGCCAATGACGATTGATAGCACGCCGAGAATTAGTAATAGCCACCACTTCTTGCCAAATGCCATCATGGCATCTTGTGGGGACGAGGTATTTACTGTCATTTTTTCTCCCGTAAATTAGGTCTTTCCCAAGATATTAGAGGCGAATTGTCGCTTTCCGTTGGATTTGAGGGATGAACAATAAGGTGCTGAGCCCTACAAATACACAGAAAATCCACATTGTGACAAAAGTATTGCTTTCTATCCCCTGATTAACGCTGGCAAAAGCTAGGACTGAACCGGCAATCGCAGTTGCAATGATCACCCCAAAAGAATCTGACATTTGCAATGATGCGCTGTGTCGAGCATGTTCGGCTTCTGGTGATTGATCCAGCATTAGTACACCTAAAGTTGGAAAGCACATTCCCATTCCTAGTGCCGCAATTCCCCACACAAAACTTGCCGCCAAGGCAGAAGCGACAATGCTGTTTGGAATGAAGACCGCAACGGGAGTTAATGCGATTCCTAACGAAACGAGTAGAACTCCCGCAAATAGAATCTGCTCTCTTGAATATTTAAGTTTGTGACTTCCTTGCAGCCAAGAGCCCGCAAACCAAGTAATTGTTGCTGCGGTTAATACTCCACCAGAGAGCGCAACAGATACACCCCTGATCTCCTGAAGCGCTAGTGGTACATAAATTTCTGCTGCGAAGAAGGCGCCAGCAAGCACGCCACGCATCCCAACAATTGCTGGGATACCTGCAGCCATTCGCAGATAACCAACTGGCATTAATGCCTTAGTTGACCATGCAGTAATACCTAGTGAAACGATGAAGATTACGCCAACAAGTGCGGTATTCCAGCGACCAACGTGTGAAGCCCCAGCCTGGAATAACGAGAGCGCTCCAATAGCAATCAATACTGAAGTGATCTGAATCTTTGCATCGGTTCTGACTGGGGACGGAACAAAAGGTAACTTCTTCAATTCCGGAACTAGAAGCATTACCGGAGCGATCAACAAAAGCGGCACAATCCAAAACGTCATACGCCATGAAGATATTTCGACTAACAAACCAGCTATGCCAGGCCCAATTAATCCTGGTACGACCCAGGCAGCCGCCAACATGCCAAGAGCTTTCGCGCGAAGGGCTTCTGGATACATGCGCCCGATGACGACATACATAGTGACTAAATCAATTCCCATGGCAAAGCCTTGAATAGACCGTCCAACAGTCAATATCGCAAGGTTTGGTGCGAAGCCAGCAATCATAGATCCAAATGCCAAAGCCCCGACTGCAAAAACCACAACTCGAGCTAAACCGATCTTGTTCGCCCAGAGTCCAGCAAATGTCATGCCAAGCAATGAAGCCATAGTGAAACTTGTAAACGCTACTGCGTAGTTACTGATTGCATCTAAGTCAGCGGCGGCAACCGGCATAACAGCACCGATCGCAATTCCTTCGAAACCAAATACGCTTACTAAGGCAACAATGCCAATGCTAAGTCGCCGATATTCAGGAGCCCATGGCGTAAGTGTCATACGGAGTTATCGCTGTTATCTCCACCAGTTGGCAAGCCTTCAAAGATCGCTTTGCACTGCGGGCAAACTGGAAACTTACCTGGATCGCGATTTGGAATCCAGACTTTGCCACAAAGCGCTACAACGGGAGCGCCCATGACTGCGCTCTCTACGATCTTCTCTTTTTTTACATAGTGAGCGAATCGCTCATGATCCCCAGGTTCAACCTGTTCCTCGACACGTTCGTCGACAATCAAGCCACCTTCAGTGCGAATTTCATCAGCCATGAGCCCTACCTTAACAAACCAGCGGGCTTAAAAATTAGTTGGTAAGGCTTTAGGCTGGCAAAGAATTCAAGCGTGCCTTTAGGTCTGCTAGTTCAGCCTGCAATTCAGCTGGGACTCGGCCATCGAATTGGCTGAAATATTCTTCTGTTGAATCACACTCAGCCAACCAGCTGCCCTTATCAACATCGAATAACGCATCGAGATCACTTGCCGTGATTTCGAGGCCAGCCAGCGGCAAGTCTTCACGGATAGGCAGGATACCAACTGGCGAATCAATTCCCTCAGCTTCGTTTTCTAAGCGATCGACTACCCATGCCAAGACGCGTGAGTTCTCGCCAAAGCCTGGCCAGATAAAGTCACCGGCTTCGTTCTTGCGGAACCAGTTGACCTGGAAGAGCTTTGGCACATTGGCAAAAGTGCGACCCATGTTGACCCAGTGACCCCAGTAGTCGGCCATGTTGTAACCACAGAACGGCAGCATTGCAAATGGATCCCGGCGCAACTGACCAAGGCCACCTACGGCTGCCGCAGTCATTTCAGATGAGATTGTTGCTCCCATGAATACACCGTGGTTCCAGCTGCGTGCCTGAGCAACCAACGGAACGTTAGTAGCGCGACGGCCACCAAAAAGAATTGCAGAGATTGGAACACCGGCCGGGTTATCCCATTCATCTGAAATCGATGGGCACTGTTCCGCAGGCGCAGTGAAACGCGAATTGGCATGACTTGAAACTTCTTCAGACTCTGGAGTCCAGTCATTACCCTTCCAGTCAATTAAGTGAGTTGGTGGTTCTTCAGTTAGACCTTCCCACCAAATGTCACCATCATCGGTAAGTGCCACATTTGTAAACAATGAGTTTGCGTAGAGTGAGCGAATTGCATTGGCATTTGTCTTCATGCCTGTGCCTGGGGCTACACCAAAGAACCCAGCTTCAGGGTTAATTGCATACAAGCGGCCATCCGGGCCTGGGCGCATCCAGCAGATGTCATCGCCAATGGTTTCAACTTTCCAGCCAGGAATTGTTGGTTCCAGCATCGCAAGGTTTGTCTTGCCACAACCGGATGGGAATGCTGCTGCGATGTAGTGAGTCTTTTGCTTTGGTGAAGTTAGCTTCAAAATCAACATGTGCTCTGCCAGCCACATCTCATCCCGAGCCATTACCGACGCAATACGAAGTGCGAAGCATTTCTTACCAAGTAGTGCGTTGCCACCATAGCCAGATCCATAAGACCAAATCTCGCGCTCTTCTGGGAACTGCACGATGTATTTCGTATCACTGCATGGCCAAGCAACATCTTTTTGTCCTGGTTCAAGTGGCGCACCTACAGAATGTAGCGCTGGAACAAAGTCACCATGTTCGCCGATTAAATCTAAAGCTGCCTTACCCATGCGAGTCATCATCTTCATGCTGATTACCACGTATGGGGAGTCTGTGATTTCAACACCAAGTGCACTGATGTCCGAACCAAGGGGTCCCATTGAAAACGGAACGATGTACATTGTGCGTCCGCGCATGCAACCCTTGAAAGTTGAGCGAAGGATGGTCTTCATTTCACTTGGTTCCATCCAGTTATTCGTTGGACCAGCGTCTTCTTCCTTAACGGAACAGATGTAGGTGCGATCTTCCACGCGGGCTACGTCACTTGGATGTGAGCGAGCAAGGAAAGAGTTAGGGCGCTTTTCAGAGTTAAGAGGAGTGAGTGTTCCGCTTGCCACCAGCTCTTGAGTGAGTCGATTCCATTCAGCATCAGAGCCATCGCACCATTCAATGCGATCTGGAGTCGTTAACTCTGCGACTTCGGCAACCCAAGCAAGAAGGCGCTTATTCTTTGTTGGCGCATCTGCAAAACCTGGAACGGCTGAACTGCTCACGAGAACTCCTTGATTGAAAACCTGATATAAGGCTTTACGGGATTAACTTAGAATGCACCCGAAATGGGCAAAAAACTAACTTAAAAACCCCAAATTTCCCTTAAAAACTGGCGCTGTGAGCAAACACACACGACTGGAGTGTGCTCTTGTGATTAGAGTGACGGATGTTCCTAGACTGGAGTAGTGCCCAATCCTGGAAATCCCGAGATATTGCTAGAAAACAACGACACCGTCGTAGTTGTTCCAGTGTTTTCCGAGGCACCAGTAATTGCTCAAGTAATTGCTGACCTTTCCAAATATTTCCCAAACATTTATTGCATCGACGATGGCAGTCCCGACGGCTCGGGCGAAATTGCTGCAAAGTCCGGCGCTCATGTGGTGTGGCACCCAATGAATTTTGGCCAGGGCGCAGCGCTACAAACTGGAATTGAAGCGGGCTTAGAAAATCCTGAAATCAAATATTTTGTAACTTTCGACGGTGACGGCCAGCATTCCCCTGTCGATGCCTTAGAAATGGTGCGTACCCTTCGCGCTCAAGAATTTGATGTTGTTTTTGGTTCCAGATTTCTCGATGAGAGAACGGAATTAACCGCGGCTAAGCGGGTCGTTCTCAAGTTGGCAGTGTCTTATACAAATGCGCTAACGGGGTTGAAGCTCACAGATGCACATAACGGGCTCAGAGCCTTCAACCGAGATGTCGCTAAGTGGATTAACCTCTCACACAACGGAATGGCCCATGCCACCGAGATTGTGAATCAAATTAGCAAAGGCAACTTTCGATATTGTGAGCGCCCAGTTCACATTGTTTATACCGATTACTCAAAGGCAAAGGGACAAAGCCTTTGGAATTCCGTTAACATTCTTTTTGACTTGATATTGAGGTAACCATGCGTATTGCTCAGCTATTCCTAATGGCCATAATCTTTGTTTTATTGTGGTTTGCGTTGCACCATCGCTCGTCTACTGAGGCAAGAGCTTTCCGCAGAATTGCATTCTTAGGTCTATCAGTTCTAATCGTTTTAGCCGTGATCTTCCCGGGGGTTTTAACTTCCATTGCGAACACTTTCGGAATTGGCCGCGGCGCCGACCTAGTTATCTACCTAGTTGCAATTGGTTTGCTCTTCTTTTCAGTTAGCACATACCTAAAGTTTGGTGACATGGATCGCCGAATTACTTTGCTTTCCCGACATATTGCTTTGCTGGAAAGCAAGGGCGACATCGGTCGTGTAGATCCAGATTCCCTCAAGTAATTTCGATGCAGTTTGAAACCACATTTATTACTCCAGGTGTTCTGCCGCTTTGGCTAGAC
Organism: Candidatus Nanopelagicales bacterium; assembly: GCA_044232525.1. Taxonomy (GTDB): domain Bacteria; phylum Actinomycetota; class Actinomycetes; order S36-B12; family UBA5976; genus UBA5976. The sequence continues at coordinate 13,460 of JBIIMD010000019.1, forward strand.
ATTGGAGCCGTAGCTTTGGGTGCACTTTTTGGTGCAACGCTTGCTAACTCCAGGCAGGCTCCTTTGCTTGGAGAATTACTCGTAGGTATCTTGCTTGGATTTGGCGGTTCAATGATCCGCGATATTTTGCTGAATACCTGTACTGCTTCGAGGCATGGCCATTTGGCGCGGCTGGGAAGCCCCTCATGCTGATCATCTAAAGCCCAATACCTGGCTCAAGCGAAAAAGCTAGAGCGTTTCTAAATAGAATTGCGACATGACTTTTGATGTTGCGCGCGTTCGATCTGCATTCCCTTCTCTTGAATCTGGTGTAGCCCACTTTGATGGACCAGGCGGAACTCAAACTCCGCTGTCAGTTGGTCAAGCAATTTGCAAAACCATGACTGGTCCGTTGGCTAACCAAGCCACGATTACGGAAGCGGAACGAAACGCTGAAGCATCGGTAGATAACGCACGAAGTGCGATGGCGGACTTGTTGGGTTCAACGCCAGAAGGAATTTTCTTTGGTCGAAGCATGACCCAGATAACTTTCGATATCGCTCGCACCCTGGCGCAGAACTGGGGTCCCGGCGATGAAATTGTGGCATCCCGCCTAGATCATGATGCAAACGTTCGCCCGTGGGTTCGTTACGCCCAACAATCTGGCGCGACACTTCGTTGGATTGATTTTGATCCAGCAACTGGCTACCTAGATGTTTCTGATGTTGAAGCCGTACTTACAGATCGCACTAAGTTAGTTGCGATTACTGCCGCTTCGAACCTAATCGGTGCTCGCCCTGACATTCCGGCAATTGCAAAAGCTGTCCACGCTGTTGGTGGCTTGCTTTATGTAGATGGAGTTCACAACACACCTCACGCCGTTGTGGATTTCAAAGCTATGGGAGCTGATTTCTATGGTTGCTCCCCTTACAAATTCTTTGGACCTCACCTAGGCGTTATGACTGCATCGCCGGCACTTTTGGAAACGTTGCATCCAGATAAGTTGTTGCCTTCAACCGAACATGTGCCAGAGCGATTTGAACTTGGAACTTTGCCATATGAAATGTTGGCAGGAGTTACCGCTGCTGTTGATTTCATCGCCGACATGGTCCCAGGAACTGGATCTCGTCGGGAGCGAATCGTGGTTTCGCAGTCTGCAGCCGATGAGCATGAGCACGCGCTTAACCATCGTTTGCGTGAAGGCTTGCAAGCAATGGAGAACGTAACTCTCTATAGCAACGCACGCTTAAAGACTCCAACTGAGTTGTTTAGCTTGGCTGGAATCAACTCTGAACGGATATATGAATTCTTAGCTGAACGAAAAGTAAATGCCCCAGCTGGAAACTTTTATGCAATTGAATGCTCACGTCATCTTGGTTTAGGTGATGATGGGGCAATTCGCGCAGGTTTGGCGCCTTACAACACAGCCGAAGAAATCGAACGTCTTCTAGAAGGTCTGGCAGAAGCCACAATTAAATTGAAGTAGCAGTTACGCTACGGAAATCTGGTCGCCTTCAACGGTTAAGGCAATCTTTGCAAGTGGCGTTGCAGTCAAGTTCTTTGAAGTTGTCTCATCTGGCGCACCAGTGGCAAGGTCATATTTCGCTCCATGACAAGCACATTTAAATGCATTTGCATCAGGGAATGCATCAACTACGCATCCTTGATGGGTGCACTTTGAACTGTAGGCAATAAACGTTCCGGCAGCTGGCTGTAATAAATAGGCAGGCATTCCCGATTTTGGATCCGTGAACTTAAACACGCTACCGACTGGTACGTCAGATGCAGTCGCAATTACGTTGCTTGCAGCGGTAGCGGAAGGGGTAGCACTTGCTGATGCTTCCTCAGTTGGAGTTGATGCTCCAGTGGAATTTGAGCAAGCGGCAAGGCCTGCTACTGCTACGCCAGCAATGCCAGCGGTCAATACTTGTCGTCTTCCGATTTCAATTGCCATACCTAAATAGTGGCATTGTTTTCTGGAATCTGCCTGTCAGAACGATCAGGTACACTAAAAACATAACTAAATAGTGGTGGTTACCTATCCAGTAATTCCCTGATGAAAATCTTGGGGGTGAACGGTTTCGACTTTGGTAGTCGAAATGGGAGAAGCGAGCCGAGAATGTTGGTCATCTCGTAAACGTCCAGCAAAAACAATAAGTGCCAAATC
>JBIIMD010000082.1:0-4606 GCA_044232525.1 Candidatus Nanopelagicales bacterium
ATAGGTCAAAGACATTGGCTTTCGACACGCCGAAGTCTTACCCTAAACCTTTAGTAGAGAGTCATAAGCCAGCCAAACATGGACTTTTATCAAGAAGGATGTCTCCAAGATATCGGCTAGTTAGCTGAAATCTTCTGGCTGGATGTCATCGAGAAAGGCGCGAAATTTGTCAAGTTCCTCTTGCGACATTTCATCGCCCGTGTAGTTGGTTTCACCTGGTTCGAAATCGTCATCAAGCGCCAGATCCATTCCAGCGAAATCCATAACTTCTTGTGCCACAAAAACTGGCACTTGATTACGAATGGCTAAAGCCACCGCATCAGATGGCCGAGCGCTAATCGAATCGTGATTTAGAAAGTTGATCACCGCATAAAACGTACCTTCGATCAATTCACTCACTGTAACTGACGTAACCTGGCCACCTAGCTGATCGATCACGTTTGCCAGCAAATCGTGCGTAAGAGGTCGTGGCGGCTCTACGCCCTCTAGTGCCAGAGAGATTGCGGTTGCCTCAGCGGTTCCAATCCAGAGTGGTAAGTAGCGAGTCGCTTGCTGATCGCGCAAAATCAATACCGGCTGATTTGACGGCAACTCAAGTCGGACTCCGACTACGTCTACTTGTCTCACATCGCCAATCCTATGTGGATTTGCTTACTTCTGACGCTCGATAACTTCGCGGACCAGTAATCCGTGTAGTGCGGTTATTGAATTGGCTAGCTGCAGAGTGAGCTCCTGTGCGTGGGCATTGGCATTTGCGCCTTTTCCGGACGCCGTACTTTTCACTATTGGCGCAAACAGATCCACTTCCCTACTCGCGCTCGAGAGAACGGTCTTCAAGTGCCGTGGCTCTAACCCATAACCGCGTAAGGAAACTGCAAGATTGACTACAGCAGAGGCAGTGACTGAAAAATAGCTCTGGCTGTCTGGTTTAATTAGTCCAAATTCCACCAATTGATCTATGAATTCAGCATCTGCACCAGTATCCGCCATTAGTTCAAGTCGATTCAGGCGGACTGTAAGCATTTGATTTGAAAGATCAATTGTTTCGGCGCTCACTAAGGAACGTGGTGCTTTTGGAGTTACGTCTCCCACCTCGGCTGGTTGCAACCCTCGGTTCAAGGCATCTATGTGCTCTTTAATAACGCGAAGTGGCAGAAAGTGATCGCGCTGCATCCGAAGCACGTAACGCAATCTCTCAACATCAACTAGCGAGAATTTTCGGTAGCCACTTGGGGTTCGCTCTGGTGCGACGAGCCCATTGGTTTCTAAAAATCTGATTTTTGAAATTGAAATATCTTCAAACTCATCCCGTAGTCGTACCAGGACTTCACCAATGCTTAGTAAAGCTGGGGACTCTCGCGAGAAATCATATTCCGTAGCGTTCATCTATTGACCTGCAGCTGATGCCAGCACAAAAACAAATCGGAACTTGCCAATCTGCAACTCATCACCATTTGCAAGACTGGTTGAACTAACACGATTCTTATTTACGTAGGTTCCGTTGAGTGAACCAGAGTCGGTTAAGACCCAGTCAGTCCCAACAAGTGCCACTGAGGCATGCTTTCGAGACACTGTTACGTCGTCGAGAAAAATCTTGCTATCGGATGATCTGCCAATGGTCATTTGTTCGTTGGTCAGCAAAGAAAACTGCATTCCCTCAAGAGCACCTCGGCGCACCAGAAGGTAGGCCGCACCGGTGGTAAGTTCAGCAATCTTCGCGGCATCAATCGGTCCAAGATCCCCAGTTTCTGGGCCGCTGGCCATCGGAATAACACCAGTTGCATCGGCCTCTAAGGACACTGCCTTAGTTAGCTCTGGTTCGTCGCCATGACCACTCATGTCTCTACCTTAACGTGAGGTTTAACTTGAAGTAAGTGCCTGGTATGCCGCAGCGTCCAACAGTTGTGAGGCAATCTCAGCAGCATCTCCAGATACCCGAACATCTACAATCCAGCCATTCTTGTAAGGATCGGAGTTTAAGGTATCGGGAGCGGTCTCGATTGCGTCATTTCTGGCAATTACCTCGCCTGATACCGGGGCATAAATGTCGCTAACGCTCTTGGTTGATTCAACCTCGCCACAGGTGCCTCCTGCCGTCAGGCTGTCCCCTACGTTTGGCAGGGATACAAAAACGATGTCACCAAGAGCATCCTGGGCATAGTCCGTGATACCAAAACGAATTGTGGATCCATCAATAACCTGGACCCATTCGTGCTCGGCGGTGTAATTCAAATCTGCAGGTATGTTGCTCATAAAATAAGCCTACGGCATACCTTGCTAGGAATTGGGCAGGGGCACAGTCGCCGAAATATCTACGGCGTCACCTTCGACGATTGTGACTTGACCGCCACCGGATCCAATGGTGTCAACTAAACCACCTGGAATTTCGATAGCTGGTACAAGCACAGATGGGTCGCCAATCACGGAAATCGTAATTGGTACCTCCAGTGCTGTTCCGCTTACCGTCACTCCGCTGGAACTATCGGCAAACCAACTATTGGCCACGAGGCGTACCGCCAGACTCTGATCTGAAATTTGTATCGCAGTTGCCCCAGCATCTCGCAACTCTTGGATCGCATCGATCAAGGTGCTAGCCGTCAGATTTCCGGAGATCTCTACTTCAATTCCAGTACCAATGATCGGTTCACTGCCGGCCAAGATTCCCAAGGCATCTGCTCGGCGTTTTGCTTCATTCAGTGCAGAGTATTCATCCCCGCCAAGCAAAGTTTCGCGCGCGTTCTCAAGTCGAGAGTTTTCAGCTTCTAGCCTGGCTTCTCGTTGAGCCAAATCATCTAGCAAACTGACCAGATCACTTTGTCTAGCGTTCGCCAAAATTGATTCTGACTCGTTATCTGCAATCGCAGCAGTTAACGTATAGCCGAGCACTACAAAAAGAACTGTGATAACAACTTGGGTGCCACTGCGTTGCGGCACTAGCGTGCGCTTTAGTCGATATCTAGCTTCTGCCGAAGTGAGCGCTGGTCTAGATCTGCGTGGCGCTGAATGCATTCCCATAACTAAGCCTTAAGCAGATGTCTTCTAATGGCAGCCACATTTGCGAAGATTCGCATAGTCAGCACGACAACAACTCCAGTGGACATCTGAGATCCGACACCAAGTTGATCACCCAAAAATACGATCAAGGCAGCAACTAGGACATTGGAAAGAAATGAGATCACGAATATTCGGTCGTTGAACAGGCCATCCAGCACCGATCTAAAAGCTCCAAATACCGCATCGAGTGCAGCGACGACTGCAATTGGAAGGTACGGCTGCAGCCAAACTGGAACAGTGGGCTGCAATAGCAGACCCAGTATGATTCCAACCAAGAGGCCGATTGCTGGAATCATGGCGCATCCTCACTGTTTTTAGATGTTGTGCTTGCTGCGGGCAGCGATATGTTTCCAACTGTCTGCAACTCCCAGATTACGCCGTATTGTGTCTCTAGCTCTTCAAGCAACAACCCAGCCGGATTTTCTCTAAATCTGCCCGCTAGTTGATCTGCGTCGGGGCCAATTGCACTAACCACGTAAGGCGGAGACATTGGTCGATAGTTAACCAAGATGGCATCCCCAGCGGCTCTGATTGCCGAGGTTGGAGTCAATCTTCTGCCATTGATAGCTATGTCTGTAGCCCCGGCTTGCCACAGCCCATTCACAATCATCTGAAGATCGCGATCTATAACTTGCCCAGGCGGGGTTTCATCGCCAAGTAACGGATCTATTGGGGCATCGTCTACGGTTACCGACACGCCATCACCAAACACTTCGGTCTGACCTGTTGCAGATCGCAGCCGTTCTAGTCTGAGTCGAGCCTGATCTCCGAGCGATGTGCCCGCTAAAGCAGCTGCCTCTGCATTCAACAAATCATTTTGCGCTGTTAAAACTGTAGCTTCTAGTTCTTGCACTCTGCGGTCGGCCGCAACTACGCGCTGAACTAAAGCATCCCTTGTGGAAGAATTCTCTGTCGCTTGAATTCGAGTCTGCGCAATTGCCATGCCAAGAACAAGCGTGACTAAGGTTGCTGCCCCAGCTATGAAAAATACTCTCAAACGTCCTGTACTTTGGTTTGGAGATGTGTTTGCGTAGTCAGACGCCAAGGCATCAGCTAGGAGCGCATCTAAAGATGCATCAACGCGCATGAAGATCCTTCCTCATTGCCCATACCTGACGAAAGTAAAGTAAACCGGCGTACCAATACATTGTGATACCCCAAAACAAGAACGCCCAACCAAACACATGCGCCAGTTGCCCTACCAAGCCGCTGAAGGTGCCAAGCAAGATGAGTGGCAAGGCATACAGCAGGTTCATGGTTGCTGCCTTTCCAACAAAATTCACTGGAATTCCCGTGATGCCAAACCGCTTTAAGTAGATCAAGAGCATGGACATGAGTACGTCGCGCAGAATTAGCAGCACAACTACCCAGATAGGAAGTAGTTCACGAATGTAAAGCGCAGCCAGCGCTGCAATAACATAGAGCCGATCTGCTAACGGATCGAGTAACTCGCCTAGTCGACTAAATTGATTTAACTTCCTGGCGAGAAATCCGTCCAGCCAATCAGTAAATGCGCTGACGACCAAAACTATAAGGGCAATACCATCGTTTT
>JBIIMD010000020.1:0-15523 GCA_044232525.1 Candidatus Nanopelagicales bacterium
CGCCTTCACACATAGCTGCAACTGCTTGCAGGTTTGTGAATGATGGATCACGGTAATGAACTCGATACGGACGGGTGCTGCCATCTGAAACCATGTGAACACCAAGTTCACCGCGCGGAGATTCAACAGCGCTGTAAACCTGACCGGCTGGAACTTGGAAACCTTCAGTCACTAACTTGAAGTGGTGAATCAAAGCTTCCATCGATTCACCCATGATGTGACGGATGTGATCTAGTGAGTTTCCTTGACCATCAGAACCGATCGAAAGTTGCGCTGGCCAGGCAATTTTCTTGTCCTCAACCATGACTGGACCGGGCTGAAGTTTGTCTAAGCATTGCTCCACGATGTTTAGTGACTGTTCCATTTCGGTTAGTCGAATCAAGAACCTGCCATACGCATCAGAAGTTGTTTGTGTCATGACGTCGAACTCGTAGTTTTCGTAGCCACAATAAGGATTAGTTTTGCGAAGATCTTGAGGTAGTCCAGTTGCGCGCAATACTGGACCAGTTACCCCAAGTGCCATACATCCAGCTAGATCTAACTTTCCAATTTCTCGAGTTCTGGCCATCCAGATTGAATTATCAACAAGTAGATCTGTCGTGTCTTTCATTCGGCGTGGCAACGCCATAATTGTGTCGCGAATTTGCTGTTCTGCTCCAGCTGGCAAATCTTGCGCCACACCACCAGGTCTGATGTACGCACTATTCATGCGCAGTCCGGTAACCAGTTCAAACAAATCAAGAACTGATTCGCGTTCGCGGAATCCAAAAATCATTGCGGTTAGTGCGCCAAGTTCCATGCCTCCAGTAGCAAGTGCAACCAGGTGGGATGAAACCCGATTCAGTTCCATCATCATTACCCGAATAATCTGTGCTCGCTCTGGGATTTGGTCAGTAATTCCTAGTAGCTCTTCAACACCAAGACAGTAAGCAGCCTCATTAAAAAATGGTGACAGGTAATCCATGCGAGTTACAAAAGTTACACCTTGAGTCCAGGTGCGGTACTCAAGATTCTTTTCAATACCGGTGTGCAAGTAGCCGATTCCGCAACGGGCTTCGGTTACAGTTTCGCCTTCAAGTTCTAGAATCAAACGCAATACGCCATGTGTCGAAGGGTGCTGGGGACCCATGTTGACGATGACTCGTTCAGACTGTCCTTCCGGAGCACCAAGAACGGAATCCCAGTCTTGACCCATAACTGTGTGAACTCTGCCCTCAGTTGTTTCATAACTTGGTGAGTAAGTATCAGACATTAGCTGTAAGACCTCCGACTATCAGGAGGAGGAATCGTTGCGCCCTTGTATTCAACCGGAACGCCACCAAGTGGATAGTCCTTGCGCTGCGGGTGGCCTTGCCAGTCATCAGGCATCATGATTCGAATCAAATGTGGATGGCCATCAAAAATTATTCCAAAGAAGTCATACGCTTCCCGCTCGTGCCAATCATTCGTTGGATAAACCGACATGATCGACGGAATGTGTCGATTGGAATCTGGTACTGAAACTTCAAGTCGAATGCGGCGGTTATGTGTTATCGACCTGAAGTGATACACCGCATGCAATTCGCGGTCTTTGTGTTCAGGGTAATGCACTCCACTTACACCTAGGCAAAGCTCAAAACGTAGACCTGGCTCATCTCGAAGAGTTTTTGCAACTGCAATTAATTCACTTGGCCTGACGTGTAGCGTCAATTCATTTCGATCGACAACAACTTTTTCAATTGCCTTATCCCAGGAAGTTTCAAAATCTGGCAGTGCTGCTGTTAATTCATCAGCAACTAAATCGAAGTAGCTTCCGTATGGGCGTTGAGATGGAGCTGGAACTGGGACGACTGTTGCTAGCCCACCAAAACCTGAGGTGTCACCTGAGCCAGTTGCGCCAAACATTCCTTGACTCGCACTAGTAACTTCAAGCAACGGCTGGCCGTTGTGCACTACTTCATTACTCATCGCAACAGACCTCGTTGCGCAGTCACTGGTGTTGCCAACAGTGCTTCTTTTTCAAGTTCAATGATTTCACGTTTGCGATTTGAGCCCAACTTAGTGTCACCGATTTGTTCATGAAGTTTTAGTAAGGCATCGATAAGCATTTCAGGTCGAGGTGGACAGCCTGGTAAATAAATATCAACTGGTACTACGTGGTCAACGCCTTGCACAATTGCATAGTTATTAAACATGCCACCAGAAGATGCGCACGCACCCATAGCGAGCACCCACTTTGGTTCTGGCATTTGATCATAAATCTGACGCAGTACTGGAGCCATCTTTTGGCTAACTCGACCGGCAACAATCATTAGATCTGCCTGTCTAGGTGAAGCACGGAAAACTTCCATACCAAAACGCGCTAGGTCATATCTGCCAGCACCAGATGCCATCATTTCAATGGCGCAGCAAGCGAGTCCAAATGTTGCAGGCCAAAGAGAGTTCTTGCGGGCATAGCCTGCTAGACCTTCAACCGTGGTGAGTAGAACGCCACTTGGCAACTTCTCTTCTAGTCCCATTTTTTTCCTCTAACGCTAAAAACTATTAGTCCCACTCAAGTCCACCTCGACGCCAAACAAATACGTACGCAACTAGAACTGTAAGAATGAAAATGATCATTTCAACTAATCCGAATAAACCAAGTGCGTCGAATGAGACTGCCCACGGGTAAAGAAAAACGATTTCTATATCGAAAATAATGAAGAGCATTGCCGTGATGTAGTACTTAACTGGGAAGCGTCCGCTGCCAAGTTGAGCTTGGGCTGGCTGGATTCCGCATTCATAAGCATCTACTTTGGCGCGGTTGTATCGCTTTGGGCCAGTAAATGAAGCGGCGGCAACTGAGAAAACTGCAAACCCAAATGCCAAAAGACCTAAAAAGAAAATGGGTAGGTATACGTTTCCCTGTCCCACAGTTAGGCCACCTTTCGCTTGCGCTAATCAATCCTAGAGCCGAAAAGCCCCTTGAAAATTCAGCATTTGTGCGTTTGTGAAAAGATTCACTAATGCACCTTTAGTTTATTTGTCACGAGCAAATAGGTCACTTTTGGGTCCTGACTTGGGCCCTACCGATTTACCTGGGTGATTATTTAGTTGCCCTATGTAGAGCAACTTTTCTTACTTAGTTGCCCTATGTAGAGCAACTTTTCTTACTTAGTTGCCCTATGTAGAGCAACAATTCCACCTGTTAAATCGCGATATTCGCAGGTTTTCCAGCCTGAATCCAAAATCACTTTGCTCAGCTCCGCTTGATTTGGCCAAGCCCGAATTGATTCCGCCAAATAAACGTAAGCGTCAGGATTACTAGACATCTTGTTTGCAACTGCAGGCAGTGCCTTCATCAGGTACTCCATGTAGACCGTGCGAAATGGCGACCAAGTTGGATGGCTGAACTCACAAACAACTAATCGGCCACCTGGCTTTGTGACTCGAGCCATTTCGGAAAGCGCCGTTTTTGGATCCTGAACATTGCGCAGTCCAAATGAAATGGTCACTGCATCAAATGATTCATCTTCGAAAGGCAAATTCATTGCGTCGCCTTGAACGAAAGTCAGATGTGGAAATTGCTTGCGTCCTACTTCAATCATTCCGGCACTGAAATCGCACGCGGTTGGATTGGCACCCGCTTCATAAAACGGCTGGGTACTCGTTCCAGTCCCAGCAGCTAAGTCCAATATTTCTTCGCCGACAGTCGGAGCTACCGCAGAAACCACGGCTTTGCGCCAGTTGCGAGTTTGTCCGAGACTCAAAACATCATTAGTAATGTCGTACTTCTTTGCAACAGCATCAAACATTGCCGCAACTTCATGTGGCTCTTTATTTAGATACGCGCGGGACATGCCTCTAGTCTGCCATCTTTTGTGCCATGCGCATTCCCAGGTGCTTAGGCTAAAGCAGGCAATTTTGAGAGCACTGATTTCCAAAGTATGTTCACATTTGGAATGGCTGCAAAAACGCGGTCGACATCTTTAGTTAGTGTTGCGTCACGCAAAATCACACTCGCAGTTGTTGGTGACAGGGCGATATCACCAACAAAGAGAGATTTCCAAATCTTGTCTTCCTCGCTTCTGATCTTCTCTAGATCCGCCATGTCTTTGCGAAGGGTGGCCGCTTGGGTCGTGAGATTTTCGCGGCGTTCTTGAGACAAAGTAACGATTCCACCCAAGACTGCTCCACCATTGAAAAAGATAAATGGGATAGCGGCATATGCCAGCGCTGCCCCGTAGGCGCCGGAGTTATCTCCAGCAAAAAATCCAAGGATCACTAACCAGAAAAACAGATAGGAAACAACAGTGGCCTCATAAATCAGAACCCGCACGGATACGGATTGCGTGACAACTTTTGTCACAACGTATTTTTCATAAGCCCAAAAGATTGCAAAGCTGGAAAGACTCAAAATCGTTCCCCAAAATAATGCAGTTGCTTGATTAAGGAAATAGCTCAACCAGCTAGTAAATCCAAAAAATGCAAATGCTGAAATCAAACCAGGTAGTGCCTCATTCTTTTTGGTGCTGGCATTGATGATGTTAGACAGTGAATACTTTGATCTCGAATAAGTCTTTGGCATACGTAATATGCTCGGAAATTGATTTGAGATTTTACCAACTCGAGCTTCAACTTCATCTAATGTTTTTTGCAGTTCATTGATCTGGTTATTAATTTCCGGATTATGGTCACTCGTTGCTGCGAAGTTTTCTAACGAACCTCTGGTTGATTGAATTTCCAAAGATACTTCTCGGATTGCAAAAGTTCTGGCGTCTCTGATTGTCAAGGAAAGTTCGAGTTGCTGCTTCGACAAATTTGTCAGTAACTCTTTACCAAGCCGTACTTGCTTAAAGTTCATATCCAAAGCCGCAGAAACCCAGCCAAATCCTAGGTAGATAAATGCTGTGAACGACAAACTAATTATTCGCTGAAAAATGGATTGTGAAATTGGCTCTAAGTTCCAGCTTCTAAGAATTAACTCAAACAGGATGGTGCCAAAAATATTCACTGCCAAAATCGCTATAACTACGAAAACTGGTAGCAACTTTTCAGTCGGAGCGCGAAACAAAAACTTACCAATAATCGAAAGTGCAATGACTACCAAGCATTGTGATATCGCGAGCGCGCTTAGGCTGTAGACAAGATACTGACTTTGGTCTGCAGCATAAACCGTTAGTTTTCCCAGTGAGAAAACCAGTGCCGCCAGACTTAGGGAAACCAAGTTAAATGTGTCTGGACCCGCAAGATCTTTAAAAACCTTACGCGCTGGTGGGCTGATTGGCGCGATAGTTGGCTGGGTCACTCTATAAGTCTAAGGATCCGGTGCGCACATGCTGATTACTACAAGACGCCTTAGGCTTATTGGGTTATGACATCTTTGGCGCCAGATCAGGAAACCAGACTCTTTGTGCGAGCTGCTGCACTGCCTGACACTCCACATCTACTTTCGCTCTTGCCTGCTGATGGCGGCTTGGCTTGGGTCAACGGCGAAGCCACAAACCAAATGGGAGTTGTCGGTTGGGGCGAAGTTGCTCGAATTACGCTTAATGGTCCAGAACGATTTAGCAGGGCGCAGCGCTGGTGGTCACAACAATGCGCGAATTCCCAAGGTGATAAGCCAATCGCATTTGCCTCTTTTGCATTTGATAAAGATCCTGGAACTTCAGTTCTGCTGGTTCCAGAAGTTGCCATTACTCGTAGCAGTCTTGGAACGCGCCTAATTGTCACAAGCAACACAACCATTACAGATTCGCAATTAGCCAACGTTATGGGCTCCGTGAGTCGGCCTCATGTCGTCGCTCAAGGCCTTAACACTGTTACTTGGTTACCAGGGTCTCGTCCAGTGTCGGAATGGCAGTCTGCTGTTGATGCTGCCGTCACCCGAATCAATGCCGGCGAATTGGACAAAGTTGTTCTTGCTCGGGACATAGTTGCTCAGTTGGACGAACCTATTCATGTTGGTGCACTTCTAATGCGACTGAATGAAGCATTCCCTGAATGTTGGACATTTTGCGTCGATGGTCTAGTCGGTGCGACACCCGAATTACTCATCCGGCGTGATGGTGAGCATGTAACAAGTCGCGTCCTCGCTGGCACGATGCGTCGTAGTCGGGACACCGATCGGGATGGGCAACTAGCTGCAGAACTTCTTGGCTCTGACAAGGATCAAGAGGAACATGTTTATGCAGTCGAGTCGGTGGCTGCGGCGTTGGCCACTCACTGCACGGACTTGAATGTTCCAGATAGACCATTTATTTTGCGGCTGGCAAATGTTCAGCACTTAGCAACAGACGTTACTGGTGAACTTGTTGATGCTGCTCCTGCATTAGCTCTTGCCGCATCGTTGCATCCAACTGCTGCAGTTTGTGGAACTCCAACTGAGCGTGCTACTCACGTCATTAGAGAACTTGAAGGAATGGATCGTGGCCGCTACTCCGCACCTGTTGGTTGGTTGGCTGCCAATGGTGATGGTGAATTTGGAATTGCATTGCGATGTGCACTGATTGAAACTGACGATCGTAAGACTTTGCGACTATTTGCTGGCTGTGGAATTGTTGCTGGATCAACCGGTGAATCCGAAGTTGCCGAGTCGCAAGCAAAGTTCGCCGCGATGAAATCTGCTTTGGAATAGTTAGCCGTTGTTAGCCGGGATTGTTTCCCAGCCTCGCAATACAAAAGTTGGACGTTGAATTGGACTTCCCGCCAAATGCAAATTTGGAAATCTTTCAAACATCATAGGTAGCGAGTTTTGCATCTCGAGCCGAGCTAGAGGTGCTCCAATGCAGAAATGTATTCCGGCACCAAATGCAATGTGGGGATTGTGCTTCCTAGTGATGTCGAAGCGATCAGTATCTTCAAATACTTCTTCATCACGATTTGCTGAACCCAGCATGGCTACAACTTTTTGTCCTTCCAGCACTGTGGTTTCGCCGATTACGGTTTCGGATGTTGCAGTTCTTTCGAACATGTGAAGCGGTGAGTCAAACCGCATCATTTCTTCAAGCGCAGTTTCAGTAAGCTCACGGGGCGAACTTTTCATCAGTTCAAGCTGATCTGCATTACGGAACATTGCAACCAGGCCATTGCCAAAACCATTTACGGACGCTTCGTGTCCAGCATTAAGCAGCAGAACACACATTGCAATGAGTTCGTGCTCATTTAATTTCTCGCCTTGCTCTTCAACTTCAACTAAAGCAGTGATCAAGTCTTGTTGTGGATCAATTTTTCGCTTAGCGGCTAGGTCCGCTATGTAGGAACTGAATTCAAGACCAGCTTTCTGGGCGGCTAGCTCTTGTTCGCGCGACCGTCCGTACTCGTACATCTTTACTATGTCTTGCGACCAGCGACGTAAATCGTTAGCCATATCGCGAGGGACGCCTAAGAGATCTGCAATAACCAAAACTGGTAACGGCTCGGCGTAATCGGCCAAGATATCAAAGCTCCCAGAACTTGCAAGCTTTGTCTCGGCGTCATCAAGTAGGCCCTCACAGATATCTTTGATATTCGGTTCAAGCGCTGCGATTCGGCCTGGTGTGAATGCTTTTTGAACTAATGAGCGAAGCCTGGTGTGTTTTGGTGGCTCGCTATCCAAAATTGAATCGGAATGCAGCCAGTTGAAAATTTCCCACTCATCAAATGGTTCTTGTGCTTTGTATATTCGACCCAAACTTTTGTTTCGCAGTGTTGCATTAGCGGTTTCATGTGTGGGGGCCAACCAAAGCCCGAGGCGATCGCTCCAAACTAGATCTCGATGAGATCGAAGTTGGCGGTAAATGTCGTAAGGATTTGCGACCGTTGCTGGATCGCGAGTATCTAAAATGTCAGCCAAGCTCATGTGCTAGTTGGCTGCTCTTCCTTGTAACCAATGGACTTGATTGGAAGTGTGATCACATACAACGCAGCAAATCCAGAACCAAGGCCAACGAAAACCCAGCGACCAGTTGTTGCAGTACCAGGTGCGAGATAGGTCAGCACCGCAAGACCAATTGAAACCAAAATCATGACTACAGCTGCTCTACGAAAAGCTGGGTCACCGGCATTACGAGATGTTGTCGCCATATGAATTGCCAGCGCAACCAGAATTGCGCCCATCAATCTAAATGACCAGATGACGGATTCATTTGAAGGCACACCTATGTAAGCGAGGAATGCCGATGGATCGACAAGCAGTGCCACTGCACTAATTGCGAAAACAATTGATCCGATGATCATGACCAAGCGAGAATAACGATATCTGGAATTGCGCATGGGATAAGTCTAGAACTGCAGGCTGCAAACAAGTTCAGGCAGTCGACTACTTATGCAGAAGTCCCGCATCACTTAACTTGGTGTCACATTCAGTAGAGCCTGGGACTGGTGCTTCAGGAGTTCTAGCAGGGCAGACTCGTTCAAATGCGCAGTAATCGCACAGTCGGGAAACCCTAGCCTCCCATGAGGAGTTCTTAACATCACTTTCACTACCCACCCGCATCTGTGCAAGTTTTTCACCCTGTGAAATTACTAACCCAGAATCTGCCGGTCTTCTAACTACTTCTTGGGCATTAAGAAAAATTAGCTCTACTTCATCAACATCGATGTCGTATTGCGTCTTAAACCCCAAAGCATATAAATATGGTTGCGATAATTTGTCATCAACAAACTTCCCTGGACTTTTTCCGGTCTTGTAGTCAGTAACTCGATTCACACCATCAACTGTGAACCGATCAACTTTTCCAAAGAAGTTAACGCCATTGATTTCTACGCTGAGTTCCATTTCAAGATGCTCTGGTTGAACTACAACTTCAGGTGGGTTTTCAACTTTGAACAAATTCTCGATAGCTTCTTTCACGCTGTATTTCATTTTGTTATCAGATTCAAATGGTTTGTACTCAGCCGACTTGAGCATGCGCGGACCATGCTCTCGAAGCAATTCCATCGCTGCCTCTAATGTGCGTTCTTCGGGAGGTAGTCGATAAAGATGTTCAACAACTTCATGCGTTATTGAGCCTCCTGCTAGTGCAGATGTAGGAGGTTCCCGCCAGCCATCAATGTAAGAGAAGAAATACTTCAGTCCACACTGTTGATAAAGCGACATCTGGGAGTAAGAAACGCGCTTCGGGAGATTTGCTTTTGCAGGTTGCTCAACGTCGATACGCATTGACTTGTCGGCCATTTCATTTTCTCCCTTGTTGCACTAACCGTACTTGCAGAAACTGACGTTTAGGCGATTACGGCTTGGAAATTCGGGATTTAACTTGATCATGCGGGAGTGCATACGAAGTATTGCCGTCTCGACCAATCATCGTCTCGTTGTTTACTATCGCGTTCAATACTGACTCTTCTACGCCTTGAACTACGGCGGTGTAGAAAGCATCCAAGTAATTCCACGGCACGAAATCAAGCGACTTCAATTCCGATTCCTGACGGGACTTAGTTGGAAAACCACTTGAAAGTTCACCGGGTTGCGCCGTTGATACGGCCAAGAAAATATCTCCGCTGAAATGTCCGCCAGCAGTTCCAGTTCGGGCCAATCCAAGTGGAACTCGTCTGGCTAAGGCTCGGCATTGATCTGGAAGCAATGGTGCATTTGTGGCGACAATGACAATTACTGAACCAGCTCCACCTGGAACGGTTCGAGATTTATCTCTGTCTATCCAAGTTGCTTCATCCATCGGATTTGGCACATCTAAATCTGACATGTCAATACCTTGGATTCGCAGTTCCTTGCGATCACCAAAATTGGCCTGAACGAAAACGCCTACGACATACTCTTTGCCACCAAACGGAATCACACGGGATGCCGTTCCATTGCCACCTTTAAAGCCGTAGCAATTCATTCCGGTGCCACCTCCAGATGATCCTTCACTGACTTGACCGCCCGTTGCTGAATTGATTGCCGAGATTGCATGTTCCGTTGTTACATGCGCACCATTGATGTCATTTAGGTAGCCGTCCCAAGTTTCCGCAACAACCGGAAGTAACCATTCCATAGCTGCCTCTGGAAAGTTTTGTTTAACCCACTCGATAACTCCACGATGAACAGTTCCGACGGCATGGGTGTTTGTAATCATGATTGGACCTGAAAGGCCACCAGTTTCATTTATCCAGTGTGAGCCTGTCATTTCACCATTGCCGTTTAGTGAATAGATGCCCGCAGGTATTGCCTGTTGAGTATTTGTCTTTCCAACCGGCAAAATTGCAGTTACCCCAGTTCGAACTGGACCAGAATCAGTAACCAAGTCACCTTCACCTGAAATCAAAGTCACCATGCCAACTTCAAGACCCGGAACATCTGTGATGGCATTTAATGCGCCAGGCTGGCCTTCAAACTTGATGCCTAAATCACGAGCTCGCATTTTAAGTCCTTAACTACTCTTTACCTGAGAGACAATTTGATTAATCAAATCATTCTCTGCACTTCGGTCTCCTGTCAGGCAAACGATTACTTTGATACCTGGTGTTTTTTCAAAACTAGCTAGCGCAAACTTCAATTCGGTTTTTGTTGTTACTTGTTTGGCCGGAATACCTAGGGATTCTGCAATCACCCAAAGGTCTTTACCGTGCGGCGTGCCAAATACTTTTTCGTAATGTTCTTGATATTCAGCTGCGCCTTGCTCGAGCTGACTAAAAATT
Organism: Candidatus Nanopelagicales bacterium; assembly: GCA_044232525.1. Classification (GTDB taxonomy): domain Bacteria; phylum Actinomycetota; class Actinomycetes; order S36-B12; family UBA5976; genus UBA5976. Next base: position 10,576 of record JBIIMD010000020.1, read on the forward strand.
CCGCTTCCGTTGTTGTCCAAAACTACAATCGTTAAGTTTGGCTGGTCTTGACCTTCGCCCAAGTTCAAGCCACCAAGATCGTGCAGAAATGCAATGTCACCCATAAGTAAAACGGTGCGCTTTTTTGTACCAATTGCTACACCAGTAGCAGTTGAAATCAACCCATCGATTCCATTTGCACCTCGGTTGCCAAACACTTGCAAACCTTTTCGTTTGGAAGCATGAGATTCAAGGTGACGGACTGGCCAGGAAGCAGCAACAAATAGTTGATCATCTTCACCAGCTTGGTTCCAAACCAATTGCGCAGCGCTTGGTCCTGACAAGGTGTCCGGCGCCAATGCAGCAGCAATTGCAGTTGAGGCTTTACTGTCCAAAGTTTGCCATTGACTTAACCACTCTGAATCAACAGTTGCCGTTAGCTTTGGTACACATTCCAAAATTTCTTTTGCACTCGACACTGGATCCGGTAAGTCTGACCCCGCGGTTGCAATATGGATTGCCAAGTGGGTCGGAACGCTCTTTAGTAATCCTAAAATCGCACGCGATAACCCAACAGTTCCCAAAGTGACTACAACATCAACTTTTGGTGCAACATCTGCTTGCAGTAACACCACTCCATGAGAAAGTGCGTTAGCAAGCATGTGGGAATTCGCAGTTGGTTCCCAGATAATTGGCCAACCTAGTTCTTGCGAGATCTGATTAATCTCTTCTACTGCTTCAGGGTCGGCGTTATCTCCAACTAGAAAAAGTCCATGACCCGAGACTTCGATCTCTTTCTGATGGCATTCAGTTTTTGAAATTGCGGTAAGACTCGGTGTCTTTGGTTGCCATTCCATTTCTTTCACATCTGGCAGCAGTGGTAAGTCGAACTGCACGTTTATCTGAACCGGACCAGGTCGACCTGAAACTGTTGATTCAATTACCTGGCTGATATCTAAAGCAGTTGTTATGCCAGGAGCCACATCGATTTGTGATTTAACGAAAGTTCCGAACAAACCAAATTGATTAATCGTTTGTGGCGCACTTTTTCCACGCGCTGATGCGGGACGATCCGCACTCAAAACAATCACAGGAACGGCGCTATGAAATGCCTCAACAATTGCCGGCATCAGATTGGCAACTGCTGATCCTGAAGTTACAACTACCGGAACTGGTTTCTTAGTTGCTTTTGCAATTCCTAACGCTAAAAATCCAGCATCACGTTCGTCGATGCGAACTTGGATTTTGATTAGTCCAGCTTTCTCGGCTTGGGCAAAAGCCCAAGACAGCGGGGCATTTCGAGAGCCAGGTGCAATCACTACTTGCTCAACGCCAGAGTCCAGACAGCTTTGCACAATTGATCGAGCTAATGCTGTTGAAGTCATTGCTCCACTGCCTCCCTCACACTCGGGCTCACCAAATCATCGGCTCCGCTCTGCCATGCTCGCACAATGCGCTCATGCCACCAAAGTCGATCAACGTCACTGACTTTTGCTGCTGAGCTGGCAAGTAGATGAGCATCAGGACTTGCTCGTCTTACAACTAACTCTCCATTAGTCGGCAAGGTCGTAGGTGTTACTAAATCTTCGGCAAATAGCGTCCCGGTTCCTAGCCCGCAGGCTCCATAGAGTTGCGGAATGCTGGCAGCAAGTGCGATGCCGCTAGAGAGGCCTACTGAGGTATCTAGGGATCCACTGACAACCGCAGGTAAACCAATTTCAGTTACCAAATCAAGTGCGTTCTGGACTCCACCTAATGGAATTGCTTTGACCACCAAAATGTCAGCCGCCAATTTGATTTGGGCGACATCTATGGTTTCAGCTAATCGCAAAGTTTCATCGACCGCAATTTGAATGGGTTGAGTCCAGTTTTGCATTTTGTTCTTAAGTTCGATCAGCTCGGCAATTGTCGAACAAGGCTGCTCAATGTAATCAAGTCCGCCAGCCGCTTGTTCAAGTATTGGAATCGCTTGCATAGCTTGATCAATATTCCATTGCCCATTTACATCAATTCGAATTTTTCCTTCGATGCCTAATCGGTCCAAGGTAGTACGAACTGCTTTTACTCTTGATTCATCACTGGCCAAAGAGTCTGGGGTTGAATCAGCAACCTTCACTTTAAAAGTTTTCATGCCATAAACATTGGCTGCAGATTCAACTGCTGAAATTGTTTGCTCAACATTAAGTATTGGGATTATGGAATTTACCGGAACGGAACTTCGTAACTTTTCTGGAAAAGTTCCAAATGCGGATTCGAGCGCTCCAGCAAGCCACTTTGCACAAATCTCATCGCCATATTCAGGAAACGGAGCAAACTCGCCCCAGCCCGACGGCCCACTTATCAATACGCCGGTGCGTGTCTGAGTATTACGAAACTTTCCGTTTAGCTTTAACCCAAACGGAATAGCTTGTTCCGCAATCTCCGCAATGGTCATATCACTACAAAAAACTATGGACGTTTTGGAAACTGTGAGAAATCAGGTCGACGCTTTTCTTTGTAAGCGTTGCGACCTTCTTGCGCTTCTTCGCTCATGTAGAAGAGCAGGGTTGCATCGCCAGCAAGTTGTTGAATTCCAGCTAGGCCATCATCGGCGGCATTGTGACTTGCCTTAAGCATGCGAAGTGAAAGTGGTGATAGTCGCAACATTTCACGACACCACTGAACTGTTTCGATTTCAAGATCTTTCAGCGGCACAACTGAATTCACTAAGCCCCAGTCATATGCTTGCTCGGCACCATACTGACGACACAGGAACCAAATTTCTCGCGCGCGCTTTTGACCGATGTGACGAGCAAGTAACCCAGAACCATATCCGCCATCAAAGGAACCAACGATTGGACCAGTCTGTCCAAAGCGGGCATTGTCGGCAGCAATTGAAAGGTCACAAACCACATGCAAGACGTGTCCGCCACCAATTGAGTAGCCAGCGATCATTGCAACGACTGGTTTTGGAATTCGACGAATTGCAATTTGTAAATCTAAAACGTTAAGTCGGCCAACACCAGCTTGAGCGACCGCGTCGTCGCCAATGTAACCGTCATCGCCACGAATCATCTGATCGCCGCCACTGCAAAATGCCCAATCACCTTGGCCGGTCAAAATAACTACGCCAACACTTGGATCGTCACGAACCACATCGAAAGCGTGGATCAATTCCTGAACGGTTTGTGGTCGGAATGCATTGCGCTTCTCTGGGCGGTTGATGGTGATTTTGGCAATGCCAGAATCCTCACCAGTGGATCGCTCCAAAATAATGTCGATGTAATCACCAGTTCGCACCCATTCGCAGGCAGTCGTGATCGATGAGTAACTTGGGTCTTTTTTCGCAGGACTGTCGTCCGCAACCACTGGTGGGAGCACGTACTTTGTTCGGGTATCCATAACAAACCTTAGGAAAATCTTGAGGAATAGTTCTTCGCTCTAGGCTAGTCTCGATGACGCAATCTGACACATCCAGAAAAAGCCAGAATCCGCGGGCGCTAACTGCGGTGACGGTTCCCCCTGGCATGGGTGGAGTTCTGAAACTTGCCTCAGTTATTGGCCCAGCCCTTGATGGGTCAGGCCCAGCAATTGCTCCAATGGCTGACTCCCCTGAATTTGTTGTGGCTCAGACCCTGAAGGCGCTTCGCCCAGACGATCCAAAATATCCTCTCGAATCCGATGACATTGCAATTGTTTGTGCAACTTCCGGATCAACCGGAACCCCCAGAGGAGTGATGCTAAGCCAACAAGCGTTGGCTGCATCTGCTACCGCATTCGGAAATCGTTTCGGTACCAACAATCGTTGGGTGGTCTCTATGCCAGCCCATCGAATCGCTGGCGTCATGGTTTTAGTTAGGTCTTGGTTTCACAACAGCCCATTTGAAATTGATCCAAGTGTTGGCGGTGCGCGAACTTTTGAAGCGGCTGCATTTGCTGCCACAACAATGCGAGCTGTACGGGAAAGTAGTAAAGATGGCCGAGCACTCATGGTGTCTTTAGTCCCAACCCAGATTGCTCGATTAATTGAATCCGGCAGCGTGGGAATTGAAGCATTGCAGTCTTATGACTTAGTACTGAGTGGCGCTGCGGCAACACCCCAGCCGATGTTAAACAAAATGCGCGAATTAGGAATCAAGGTTTCCATCTCTTATGGCATGACCGAAACTTGTGGTGGTTGCGTGTTTGATGGTCGCCCACTTGATGGCGTCAATATCTCGCTGGGCACTAAGGATGATGTTGAACCTGGTCGAGTCACGATTTCTGGCGCAGTAGCTGCAAGCGGTTACCGTCTGCGTCCGGACTTAGACGCAGTCAGCTTCATTTCTGGGCAAGTTCAAACGCACGACGTTGGAAAACTCGACTCCAGCGGTCTCTTGCATATCTTGGGTCGGATGGATGACGTTGTAACCGTTGGTGGAGTAAACGTTGCATTGAGCGCTGTTGAATCCTTAATCCGACATCACCCAGCAATTGAAGATGTAGCAGTCATTGACTTACAAGACGAGCTTTGGGGATCGATTCCGATTGCTTACGTGGTAACCCGAAACCATGTTTCTAATCCTTCAAGTTTGATATCCGAAATCCAGGGCACTATTCGTGATCAAATTAGTAGGGCTGCAGTTCCTCGAACTGTGCAATTAGTAACTTCGCTACCCATGCTCGATTCTGGAAAAATCGATCGGATAAGTTTACGAATGCAAGCCGCAAACGAAATGACTCAAAAACTGTTTCCGCACCCAGGAACAAATCATTAAGGATCTTCATGGCCACCCGTACGCAATGGATTGATGGCGCACGAACCAGAACTTTGCCGGCTGCAGTTGCTCCCGTTTTAGTTGGTACTTCAATAGCGGAATTTGAAGGTTCCTTTCGACCACTAATCGCATTGCTGGCACTAGTTGTAAGTGTGTCGCTTCAAGTCGGGGTCAACTATGCAAATGATTACAGCGATGGCATTCGCGGCACTGATGAAAATCGCATTGGACCA
>JBIIMD010000083.1:0-4472 GCA_044232525.1 Candidatus Nanopelagicales bacterium
TTAACTTATAAAGTCGCTTCCAGAAGCAGAAGCCATGCCCGCTGTATCCATTGGATAATGGCAAGCGACTCTGTGGCCTGTAGTTAACTCACGTAATTCCGGAACTTCAGATTCACAGCGAGCCTGCGCCTTGAAGCAACGAGTTCTAAAAACACATCCACTTGGTGGATTACTTGGGCTCGGCAGATCACCAGTCAGAATAATTCGCTCTCGAGAACGTTCTAGATCTGGATCTGCAATCGGAACTGCGGAAAGAAGTGCGTGCGTGTATGGGTGCAATGGCGACTGATACAGAACATCTTGTGGAGCTTGTTCCATGATCTTGCCCAGGTACATAACGGCAACTCGATCAGAGATATGACGAACTACCGATAAATCGTGTGCAATAAAGATGTAAGCAAGGCCAAATTCCTGTTGGATATCATCCAACAGGTTGAGCACCTGCGCTTGAATCGAAACGTCAAGAGCTGATACTGGTTCATCACAAACAATTAGCTTTGGCTTAAGTGCAATAGCTCGAGCAATTCCGATGCGCTGACGCTGTCCCCCGGAGAATTCATTTGGATACCGGTTGTAGTGCTCAGGGTTTAACCCAACACGATCCATCAGGCCTTGTACGGCTTTCATGATGCCGCCTTCAGGCTTTACTCCCTGAACTCGAAACGGTGCACCGATGATGTCACCGATTGTGTGGCGAGGATTAAGCGATGAAAATGGATCCTGGAAAATCATTTGCATTTCGCGGCGAAGTGGAACTAGGTCCTTCTTCTTAAGGCTTGTGATGTCCTGTCCGTTGAATTCAATTGATCCCGAAGTTGGTTCAATCAAACGCAGCATGGCTCGACCCGCAGTGGATTTGCCGCAACCACTTTCGCCAACCAAGCCTAGGGTTTCACCTGGAAACACCTCTAGGCTTAAGCCATCAACAGCCCGAACATTTCCAACAACTCGGTTGAATAGTCCCCCACCTTGGATCGGAAACAGCTTTTGCAGGTCTTTAACTCTAAGAATTGGTTCAGTCATGATTACAACCTGCCAATCTTGCGTTCAGATCTAATTGCATTGCGCTGCAATTCAGATAGATGACACCTTGCCTCATGGTCAGTCGAAACTGCCAGTAAGTCTGGGAACTGGTTGGCACACGCATCGCTAGGTACTTGATCCTTAAATGTGCAACGTGGGGCAAACACACATCCCTTAGGCAAATTCAGCAGTGATGGTGGGGAGCCAGGAATTGGATCGAGCTGTTCCTTCTTTTCAGAAATCTGCGGAATCGAAGCTAGTAGACCCCAGGTGTACGGCATCTGTGGTGCATAGAAAATCTCTCGAACTGGAGCATGCTCAACAGCACTGCCACCATACATAACTAAAACTTCATCAGCTAAATCTGCCACCACTCCAAGGTCATGGGTAATCAAAACAATTGCAGTACCGAATTCTTTTTGAAGCTCTCTCAACAAATCTAAAATCTGCGCTTGCACTGTTACGTCCAATGCTGTTGTTGGCTCATCTGCAATCAATAGCTCAGGGCCATTAATCAACGCCATTGCAATCATTACGCGTTGCCGCATACCACCGGAAAGCTGATGTGGGTATTCATCCATTCGCTGTTCGACTGACGGGATACCAACTTTTGTTAACATCTCAGCTGCGCGCAATCGTGCTTCAGAGTCTTTTACTTTGTTATGTACCAGAACGGCTTCGGCTAATTGATCGCCAATTGTGTAATAAGGATGCAAGGCACTTAACGGATCTTGGAAGATCATTGCCATCTCGTCGCCACGAAGTTTACGAACTTCTTCTGGATCAGCGCCAACTAATTCGCGTCCATTGAAGAAAACTTCACCTGTGATCTTGGAGTTAACGCTCTTGAGCAATCCCATTACTGCCAAGCTAGAAACGCTCTTGCCTGATCCTGATTCGCCAACAATCGCAAGTGTCTTTCCGCGTTCAACTTTGTATGAAACGTTATTGACTGCATGAACAATTCCATCATCTGTTGTGAATTCGACGTTTAAATTCTTTACTTCTAAAATTACATTCGCCTCGTTGGTCATGTCAGACGCACCCGAGGATCAATTGCCGCATAGAGAATGTCCACTACAAGATTCGAAACAATAACAAAGACTGCAGCGACCAAAACAGTGGCGGTGATTGTCGGTAAGTCATATTCCGTCACGGCTCCAATTGCTAGTCGGCCTAGGCCCGGCAAGCTGAAAATATATTCGGTAATTACGGCGCCACCTAGCAGGCCCGCCAAATCAAGTCCAGCAGAAGTAACAATTGGAGTTAAGCCGGCCCGGAACGCATGCTTGCGGAAAACTATGCGCTCTGAAAGTCCTTTTGCTCGGGCAGTACGAATGTAATCCTCACCCATGGTTTCCAACATTTGAGAGCGAGTAAGTCGCGCGTAATAAGCGGCATAAAGAATCGCCAAAGTAATCCAAGGCAACAGCATGGTTTGGAAGAAAGCAATTGGGTCAACAAATGGTGATTCGTAATCGGGATACGGCAGTAGATTCCAGCGCACGACCACGAATACCAGAAGTAAAAGCCCAACGAAGAAAACTGGTAGTGAGTAACCGATTAAAGAAACACCCATGATGGTGCGGTCTTGCCATTTGCCATGATGTTTGGCCGCTGCAATTCCTGCGGAAATTCCAACTAGCATCCACAGCAGGAAGGCGCCAAAAGCTAGGTAGAGAGTTACTGGCAGCGCGTCCACAATCATTGTGGTTACTTGCTCACCATTGCGGAATGAGTAACCAAGGCACGGCGCAGAGCATTCATAAGTAGCTGAGCCACTGCCATAGGTACGTCCTATGAATATTCCTTTGATCCAATCCAGGTATTGCACAAATAGCGGTTGATCAAGGCCAAGTCTGATTCGATTTGCGGCAACGATATCTGGCGTACAAGTCTTTCCACAAGTTAGCCGAGCTGGATCGGTTGGTACTGCATTAAACAATAAGAAGGTAATTATGCTCAAGATTGTCAACATAAGAATCATGACAAAAACTCGTCGCACGACGTAAGGAAACATCATTTACCTTTCTGGTTGAAGCTTCGATATATTGCAGTCAGCACTATCGAAGGCGACCTGCGAGCGAACCGAAATTCGCCCGCAGGTGCCAACGTTAGTTAACTAGTTAACTGATAGTGCTGCATATGGCCAAGAGCCGTACGGTCCCCAAATGTAGGCACCGCTGACCTTTGAACCATGAATGCGCTGTTCCTTGCCAAAGCGGGTAGGTAAAGCAAGCGCCAATTCCATTGACTTCTTGTTTAGTGCCTGCCAAGCCTTAGCTTGTTCTGCGCGATCTGCGATTACCTTTGCAGCATCAGATTCAGCCAAGAAGGCTTCGTCATCCCACTGCGAAAGATTGAATCCACCATTTGCAGCAAACAATTCTGGAAGAACTGTTGAAGCATTTGACCAGTCTGGACCCCAACCAGCAGCAGACATTGAGCCCTGCTTTTCTGGATCAAGAACAACGCCGTAGTAAGCGCCTGGTTCTAGTGGGTTCAGCGTGGCAACAATGCCACCCTTTGCAAGGGAAGCAACAAGTGATGCTGCAGCCTTGTCATTGGTTTCACTCTGGCCATAGTCAATTACAAATGGCTGAGGGAATGGTTCGCCAGAATCAGCAATTAACTTAAGTGCTAATTCTGGGTTACCTTCGGCTGGAATTGCTTCGCCTAAAAGGCCATCCCACAAGCCAGTTGGTGCATAGTCAGCACCAATGTTTGGCTTTACGACACCATCTGCATAGTCACCGGCGTACTCGCCACCAGCAATTGTGCGAAGTTCGTCACGGTTTACAGCGGCAAGGATTGCTTGACGATGCTTAACGTTTGGAACCTTCTTGGTGTTGATTGCGTAGTAACGAACGTATGGATCTAGTTCGTTAAAGCGACGCTTTTCGAATTTGGCATCATTGAAAACGACAGCAAGCTTTGCTGAGTCAACACCATCTGGCGAAATTGCCATCTGGTCATCGCCAGCATCAGCCATCAAACGTTCTGTGATGACTGCAGCAGGTACTGCGAATACATACTCAATGCGATCTGGATAAGCCGGACGGAAGGTATCCGTTGCTGGATCCCAGTTTTCATTACGAACTAATACCAGCTTGTCCTTCTTTACGTAGGATTCAATCTTGTATGGGCCGTTTGATAATACGTTGTCATCGTAAGTTTCACCCGAATCAGCATCTTCACGAACTGCGGCAAACGCACTTAAGGTAACTGCGTAGTTGAAGTCAGATGCTGGCTTTGCAAGATTGAAAGTAATCTTGTTGCCTTCACAAACAACAGCTGCGTCGTATGATGCCTGACCAGCAGCGTCATCTACATATGGACCCTTGTAGTCAGTGACATTAAGCATTGACATTGCGTAGGCAGGACCGTCAGTGATGATGTCAGTGGCGAAAGTGCGAGAGATGCCGTACTTGAAATCTTCACAAGTTACA
>JBIIMD010000084.1:0-4436 GCA_044232525.1 Candidatus Nanopelagicales bacterium
TGTTTCCGCTCCGATGGCTCCAACTAAAGTTTCGGAACCAGTGGTTCAAGTCTCAGCACAGCAAGTTGAGCCACCAAAGGTCGAAGTAAACCATGTGTCACTAAGTGAAATTCCCGGCACCGTTGATTCAAAGCAAGTGCCCGCGGATGTTCCAGAATCCATGGAAGGTCGAAAACTTAAGTTGCGGGAGCGCCTGGGACGTTCGCAAGGAAGTCTCGGCCAAGTTTTTCGACAGACATTTTCTGGTTCAAATATCAGCGATGACGCTTGGCAGGACTTAGAAGACACTTTGATCATGGCTGATCTTGGTGTCAGTGCAGCGTCTGGAATTGTGGACACCCTAAAGACTGCGGTTAAGAAATCTGGCGCCAGTTCAGCCAGTGAACTACATGAAATTGCCAAATCAGAACTCATCAAATTAGTTGATGGCGGTTTTGATCGAACCTTGCGAACTGATCGCCACCCTGATCGCCCAGCTGTTGTATTGACAGTTGGAGTTAATGGCACAGGCAAGACCACGACTACCGGAAAACTTGCTCGAATGCTTTCGGCACAAGATAAAGACGTTTTGCTTGGCGCAGCAGATACCTTTCGAGCTGCAGCCGCTGAGCAATTAACTACCTGGGGCGACCGCGTTGGCGTTCCAGTTATCAGGGGAGCAGAAGGTAGCGACCCAGCATCTGTCGCCTTTGAATCAGTTACTGCAGGTCATGAGCAAGAAGTAGACGTTGTATTGATCGATACCGCAGGTAGATTGCACACCAAACAAGGTCTGATGGACGAACTTGGCAAGGTTTATCGCATCGCTGGAAAACTTGGCACGGTTGATGAGGTGCTGTTGGTGATCGATGCCACCACAGGTCAAAACGGTTTAACTCAAGCAAAAGTCTTTAGCGAAGTTGTTCCAGTATCCGGTGTTGTATTGAGCAAGTTAGATGGCACTGCTAAAGGTGGCATCATTGTTGCGATTCAAGATGCACTGGGTGTTCCAGTTAAGTTGGTCGGCCTAGGTGAAGGCCCGGATGACCTAGCTCCGTTCGATGCCAAGGATTTTGTCACTGGTCTACTTTCGTAACCAATGTTTTAACCAATCGAAGTTTTTGTGACTAACCCATTGTCGATTTCGAGGTTAATTCGATTGATTCGGTAATCCATTGTCATTGGATAAGACTCATCGTCTCTGCGAACTACCCGGTAGTCCAATTGCTCACTACTAATTCCTTCAATGGTTTGAATTGCTTGTTCTTCGGTCATGCCAATAACTTCTTGAGATACGGCAATAACGGTTGCGGATGGTTCGAACTGCATGTCGGAACTAGAACTGTCTGGCGTAGGCATGGCGGTTGATGTCACTCCAGTATCTGGACTCTGGTTACTACAGGCAGTTAACGCCAACATGGCAACTACGGTTCCCGCAAGTAATTTCATACCTTTATTATGCCCAGAAATGCTCTGACTAATCGTGCACTAAAGTCAAAGACAAATACCTAGTTGGAGTCATAAATGAGTGGACCGATTTCACGAATTGCCAAGGTAGTTAATGCGGGTAAATTAACCCCTACCCAGACAGTTACCAGAGCTTTGCAAAAGATTGAGTCAAGTAACCCAACGCTCAACTACATGGCACAGCATTGCCCTGAGTCTGCCCTCGAAGCTGCAGCTAACCACTCTGCATCAGGTCCACTTGCCGGGGTTCCAGTTTTAGTAAAGGACTTAGAGCAAGTTATTGGGTTGCCAACTCGAAAGGGAAGCCTGGCACTTGCTGATGCGCCGCCAGAGAAAGTCGACGGAACAGTTGTTTCCCGATTGAAGGCAGCGGGCGCAATTGTTGTTGGTAAAACCACACTTCCAGAATTCGCAATCGAGGGTTACACCGCAAACCGCGCAACTGGCGTGACTCACAATCCGTGGAACCTTGAACTATCGCCGGGAGGTTCAAGCGGAGGTTCCGCTGCAGCCATTAGTGCAGGTGCTGTTCCAATTGCCACAGCAACTGACGGCGGGGGATCGATTCGAATTCCGGCTGCATTTTGTGGACTAGTTGGATTGAAACCATCAAACGGAGTAATTGGTCGTTGGCCAACCCAAGACTGGATTGATTTTTCAACTGAGGGTCCATTTGCCACCACAGTTGACGATTTGCGACTTTTGATGTCAGTAATTGCGGGAGCAGTAAATGGTGACCCAATTGGCGAAGTTGGATTGCGACCACAGGAATATTTGAATTTCCAGAATCAAACGCCAACAAAGATTTATGCCGCAACCAGAACTTCAGATTTCGGTGATTTACCAGCTGAACTAGAGCAGGTGTTTCGCGGCGCAGTTGTCGAATTAAGTGGTCAGGTAAACCTGCAAGTTAACTGGATTGAACCTGGCTCACTCTTTGGAACAGCTGATCCTGACCTGGACTGGTTCACCACAGCAACTGCTGAACACTTAGTTTCATTAGGCCGGGATTGGGTGGTTGAGAACTTTGATCTTCTGCATCCAGCGAGCCAAGAGTTTTTCACCCAGGGTATGAATGCCGATTTAGATGAATACCTTGAGGCTCGCCGCCGAAGATTTGAATATGTTCGCATAATGGATGAGCTGTTAGCTGGCGATGCGATATTGCTAACTCCAACTGTGGCTGAAATTGGATGGTTTGCTGATGGCAGATTGTCTTCAGATTCACCAGCAGCGCTTTCGCCACCAGAAAGCTATTCAACTGCTTTGCAGAACATCACGGGACACCCAGCCATCTCATTGCCGTTACCTGTGATGAGCAGCGGGTTGCCAGGCGCGATTCAAATAACTGCCGCACGTTACCGCGAAGACTTACTTCTAGACTTGGCGCAAAACTGGGAACGCACTAATCCATGGCAACTTAATGCCACGGGCTACGAGGCTTTCGACGCTTTCTTAGATTAAGACGGCGCCATAACGCTGAGTAAGTCATAAATCACATGTGATGCAGCTATGCCAGTCATTTGGGCATGGTCATACGCAGGTGCAACTTCCACGACGTCGGCACCAACAATATTCATGTCACCAAACGAACGAATCACCTTTAGCAACTCGCGACTAGTTAAACCGCCAGCTTCTGGGGTTCCAGTGCCTGGTGCATGTGAAGGATCTAAGACATCGATGTCGATTGAAACATACATTGGTCGGTCCTGAACTCGCTGGCGAATTTTGTCGATCGCACCCTGTGGTCCGATGTCTTCGAATTCAATTGATGAGAAAATCTCAAAACCTAAACTCTTGTCTTGATCTAAATCTTTGGCTGAGTAAAGCGGTCCACGAATACCAACATGCATGGAACCTTCTTTGTCGATCAAACCTTCTTCGGAGGCGCGCCTAAACGGTGTGCCATGCGTGTAGTCCTCGCCGAAGTATGAATCCCAAGTATCGAGGTGGGCGTCAAAGTGCACGACGCTTATTGGTCCGTGCTTTGCCGCCATTGTCCGCAGTAATGGCAGGGCGATCGTGTGATCGCCACCAATAGTTATCAAGCGTTTGGCGCGTTCGTGCAAATCGCGAGATCCACGTTCAATCTGAGAAATAGCTTCTTCAATGTGGAATGGATTGGCCGCTATGTCGCCCGCATCGGCGACTTGCTGAGATGCAAATGGCGACTTGCTACCAGCTGGATTAAATGGCCTAAGTAAACGGGAAGATTCGCGAACATGGCTTGGGCCAAATCTGGCGCCAGGTCGGTAACTAACTCCGGTATCAAATGGAATGCCTACCAAAGCCACATCAACGTCAGATACTTCATCGATAAACGGCAGGCGAGCAAATGTTCCCAAGCCTGCATATCGTGGAACTTGAGTGGCATCTACTTGGCCAACGACATCACCAGTTAATAGTCGAGGCAGTGATTCGTTACTCATTTGGGTCCAATCTAGTTAACGGGAATATTCCTACTTAATGAACGATTATCTAGCAAAAGCATTGATTTATCAGGGGTTTGCCCGAGGTGTACGAATTATTGCAAATCCCTTGCCAGAACGAATTTGCAGGTCTACGTTGCTATTAACAGCAACGGACTAGCCATTGCAGGGTGTGTTGAGCGTTTGGAGTACGCATGACAAAGGTAAGTATCACAGTCGATGGAGTTCTTCACGAAAGTGAAGTCGAACCACGAACTTTATTAGTTCATTACTTGCGCGAACAGATAGGAAAAGTTGGAACCGTTGTTGGTTGCGACACCTCAAGCTGTGGCGCATGCACAATTTTACTTGATGGCCGCAGTGCAAAATCTTGCAGCGTGTTAGCCGTACAGGCTGATGGCTCATCAGTTACCACGATCGAAGGTTTAGCTGGAGACGAATGGCATCCAGTGCAAGCTGCATTCAAGGAATGCCACGGTTTGCAATGTGGTTACTGCACCCCAGGAATGGTGTTGTCAGCAGTTGACTTGCTAAGCGAGAACCCAAATCCAAGTGAAGCAG
>JBIIMD010000022.1:0-14757 GCA_044232525.1 Candidatus Nanopelagicales bacterium
CGAACCCCTGATCCAGCGGCAGGAATAATTGCCGCCACTCGTCCAGTAGCGGCAGTCGACATTAGGAAGCCAATACCTCGTCGAGGACTTCCTCGGCGCGAACTTCATTAGTTTTTTCAGCTAATGCAATTTCGCTAATCAACTGAGTGCGAGCGCGAGCAAGCATGCTCTTTTCACCAGTTGAAAGTGGCTTCTTTTGCGCACGACGCCATAGGTCACGCACAACTTCGGCAACCTTAATAACGTCACCTGAAGAAAGCTTTTCGGTATTTGCCTTGAATCGGCGGGACCAGTTAGCAGGATCTTCAACATATGGCATGCGTAGCACGCCAAAAACTTTTTCAAGGCCAGCTTGGCTAGTCACATCGCGGACACCAACTAGGTCCAAATTGTCAGAAGGCACCCGAACAGTCAGATCACTCTGGTGAACCCGAAGCACCAAATACTCGCGCTCTTCGCCCTTTACGGTGCGCTTTTCTTTAGAAATAATGTCTGCTGCGCCGTGATGAGGGTAGACGACAGTTTCTCCGACTTTGTAGGCCATTTAAATTGATCCTTTGGTTGCCTTGAACCTCAATTCTACCATGCGACACGCCGCCTTGATGCCACAAAAACCCATTAAACAATGGGAATTTTGGCCTGTTTTCAGTTCAATTGAGAACCCGAGTTTGGTCCGCTGGTTGCAGAAAGCCTTAAAAATAGCGCAAGTAGACTTGGGTGTACAAGATTTTTTTACCAGCAATTCATCAAAAGGGGACTAGTTTCATGTCACGTAAGAACATCGCAGTCGCAGCTTTCCTAGGTGCGGCAGCACTTCTGCTCAGTGGTTGTGCCACCGGCTTTGATGCGGCAACTAACACCCAAGGTGACTCTGGAAACGGTCGTAGCGTTGACGTTGGTGCGCTTCAAATTCGCAACGCCACTGTTGTTGTGGATCCAGCTGATATCACTCGTGCCACTGTTCTAATGACAATTATCAATACCGATGAATCCGTTGATGACGTTCTTGATGGCGTAGCCGCCGCGAAGACTGTTGGTGTCGTAGGCGAAGTAAACATTCCGCTGCCGCATAAAGACGTGGTAAATGTTGGTTTTGATTCTGAATACCGAATAGTTCTAACAAGTGTAACTGGCGGACTTGAACCTGGAACGTTTGTAAATCTATCATTCATGTTTTCAAGTGGTCAGTCTGCACCTATGTCATTGATAATAAATGAGAAGGCAGGCTTCTACTCTGACATCGAGATTCCAGCTGGCGCTGTTGCAGAAGTTGCACCAGAACCAGTTCCAAGCGCTTCTTAATTTTCGAAGCGATATCCCAGTCCACGTACTGTAGTCAAGTGAATTGGATTTGCTGGATCTGGTTCGATCTTTGATCGAATTCGTTTGATGTGCACGTCTAGTGTTTTGCCATCACCAACGTAGTTTGATCCCCAGATTCGATCCATAAGTTGTCCACGGGTTAAAACTCTTCCAGAATTTCTGATCAAATATTCAAGCAATTCAAATTCTTTAAGTGGGATCGCAACGGCTTCACCATTGACATAGAGAGCATGCCGTTCAAAATCCATCTTTACAGATCCCCGCTCAAGGAAATCTTGTGATTCCAGTTCCGGATCTACGCCTCGCCGCAATACCGCGCGGATTCGTGCAAGTAGCTCTGGAGTAGAGAATGGCTTAGTTACATAATCATCGGCACCTAGTTCCAAGCCAACAACTTTGTCCACCTCGGTATCTTTTGCGGTAAGCATGATTACTGGTGTCTTTGCTTTAGTTCGAATGTATTTGCAAACTTCAGTTCCCGAAACTTCAGGAAGCATTAGATCAAGCAAAACCAAGTCAGGGCTGATCGAATCAAACAGCTTCATTCCTTCGGCCCCATTAGGTGCCAGAGTTACTTCGAATCCTTCGCGCGAAAGCATAAATTGCAAGGCATCACGAAAAGACTCTTCGTCCTCAATTACCAGAATGTGTGTCATTTACCCGTAACCTCCGTTGGAGTTCCAGCGCCATTTAGGTAAGCCGGGAACCGTAATGTGAAAGTCGAACCTTGTCCTTCTTGCGACCAAACTAGGCAATCGCCACCATGATTTGCGCAAACATGTTTTACGATCGCAAGGCCTAATCCTGTTCCACCTGTGTCACGCGATCTAGCTGGATCCACTCGATAAAAACGCTCAAAGATTCGATTTTGTGCATCCTCTGGAATTCCAGGTCCTTGATCAGTTACTGAAATCTCGATCACATCATCATTGCACCGAGCCCCAACTCCAACTCTGGTGTTGTTAGGAGAATACTTAATCGCATTTGAAATCAAATTACTAAGAGCAGCATTTAGCTGTTCTTCATCCCCAAATATTCTGCCAACATTCATGTCTTCGGAAACGACAACTTCAATTCCCTTTTGCTCAGCAGCAATCTTTGTTGCATCTACAGATTCACGGATGATGTCTGCAACTTTTACTGGAGATGAATTTCGTAATGGAGTATCACCCTGCACTTGAGACAGTGCAACTAAATCGGTAATCATGGCTGTTAATCGCTTTACTTCGATTTGCATTCGACTTGTGAAGTGCCGGACTTGTTCAATGTCGGTATCAGCCGCTTGCACTGCCTCAGCTAACAACGAGAGAGCGCCAACAGGAGTCTTCAATTCATGTGAGACATTTGCAACAAAATCGCGACGCACATCGTTCAAACGTCGCTCTTCACTTAAGTCCTGAGCAATCAACAAACTGAGTTCACTATCAATTGGTGAGAGTTGAATGCGAGCTTCCCACTCTCCTAGGCGAGAACCATTACGCTTAATAACCACATCTCGGTTTTGGGTTTTGCTAAGCCGATGTACTTCCCGATTCAGGGCCCTAACTTCTTCTGGCGCGATTCGGTCCAGCGACACTAATCCCATTGCCACGCAGTTTGAACTAGCTGCAAGTACTCGATCTGCGTCATCAACTATCGCTGCTGCATCTGGTAGAACATCCAAGATTTGGCTAAGTGCTGCCACTCGATCTGCCTGGAGCTGGGCAACTTCACTTAAGCCAGATTTTGCACGTCCGGAAGATTTGCGCATTAGCACGTTACCTCCCAAGACCAAATTTGTTTACCTGAGTACACATTCTAAGGATAGGTAAGGAGCGAGTTAGACACCTCTTGTAAAGCCCTACTTAACGAAATGTTCACTGGCTGTACCATGCTCATTTGCCAGTCATTTGCCCAATGTTTTGTTCAGCAATACCGCTAAGTTGTTCGATTCGTAATAGACTAAAAACATGCGCGAGGATTTCACAAACCAATTAGCCCTAATCGACGAAGCCCTGATAAAGATGGCTGGTCTTGTGGGTAAATCAATCTCGCTTGCAACTAATGCGTTACTTGAAGATGACTTAACTTCAGCTGAAAAAGTTATCGCAGACGATGAACAAATCAATGAGCTAAATGCTGAAGTAGAAGAAATGTCTTCTCGGATTGCAGCTCTCCAAGCTCCCGTTGCAACTGATCTTCGACTAGTTATGAGTGCGATTCGGATGGCAGGCTCCCTAGAACGTATGGGTGACCTTGCAGTTCACATTGCAAAGCAAGTTCGCTTGCGTTACCCGAATCCATCAATTCCAACTGAATTAAAAGATACTTTTGCCAAAATGGGTGCCGCGGCTAGCAAAATTGTGGAGCAAACTGGTGAGGTTATTTCATCTCGTAACACTTCACTTGCTGATGACATGAAGAAATACGATGACACTTTGGATGACCTACACCGTGAACTTTTCACAGTCGTACTTTCCGATGACTGGAACCACGGAGTCGAGGCAGCGATTGACGTAACTTTGCTTTCGCGTTTCTATGAGCGCTTTGGTGACCATGCAGTATCTGTTGCCCGTCGAGTCATTCACATTGTGACCGGCGAACCTTACGCTAAATAGGAATTTTCTTTCCAAGTATCAAAGTTCTACCCTTTTCGCTAAGTTAGTTAAGGGTTCTCATGGCTAATACATCAACTGATCTGCGTCGAATTGCGATCCTTTCTGTCCACACTTCCCCATTGCATCAACCCGGTACTGGCGATTCTGGTGGCATGAATGTGTACATTGCTGAAACTGCGAAACGAATTGCTGCCCGTGGCATCGAAGTAGAAATTTTCACTCGAGCAACTTCGTTAGTTGAGCCAGAAGTAACAGAACTAGCGCCTGGTGTTTTAGTTCGACATATTCCAGCGGGTCCATTTGAAGGCTTGCGAAAAGAAGATTTACCAGCGCAGTTGTGCGCAGTAACTGCCGGTGTCTTGCGAGCCGAAGCCGCAAAGAATGAAGGCTTCTACGATTTAGTTCACAGTCACTATTGGCTTTCTGGGCAAGTGGGTTGGATTGCGCAAGAACGATGGGGTGTTCCACTTGTGCACACCATGCACACCATGGCTCGGGTAAAGAACTTAACTTTGGCGCAGGGTGATTTGCCTGAACCTGCAATTCGCGAAATTGGGGAAGAGCAAGTCGTAACTGCAGCTGATCGTCTCGTAGCAAATACTCACGCTGAAGCCAAAGAATTAATTGAGCTCTATCACGCTGATCCAAACCGAGTTCGCGTTGTGCATCCCGGTGTAGACCTTGATGTATTTGTACCTGGCAATCAAACAGTTGCTCGCAAGGAATTAGGTGTGACTGAAGATTCGATCCTGCTTTTGTTTGTTGGACGAATTCAGCCCTTGAAAGCGCCTGATGTTTTGATTGAAGCGGCTGCTGAAATTTTGAAACGTAATCCCGAATTACGTAGTCGATTAGTAGTGGCAATATGCGGTGGACCATCAGGCAGCGGGTTGGAGCGACCTGATGCCCTAGTTACGCTTGCCGATCAACTTGGGGTTTCAGATGTAGTTAAATTCGTACCGCCAACAAGTCGCGCTGAATTAGTCAAATGGTTTCAGGCAGCCACAGTTTGCGTAGTTCCGTCCTACAGTGAATCTTTTGGATTGGTTGCGATTGAAGCTCAGGCTTGCGGTACTCCAGTGATTGCAGCTCGCGTAGGTGGCTTGCCAACTGCAGTTCGAGATGGAATCAGTGGTGTCTTAGTAGATGGTCACGAGGCTGAAACTTGGGCAACTCACATTATGTCTGTGGCTTCTAACCAAGACTTACGTTCCAAGCTAGCAAAGGGCGCGATTGCACATGCCTCGCACTTTGGCTGGGAAGACACAACAGACAAACTAATCTCGGTTTATAACGAGGCAGTTAAATCTTCATTGGTTCGGGCGCAAGCATGAGTTTGAAAATATCCGAAGTAACTAGTTACCTAACTGAACAGGGACTTAAGTTCGAGCTCGCTGGAGAAAAAACAGTTGTCGTTTCGCTTCCTGGAACAAACAAGCAATTCGTAAATGTGGCTATGACAATTGGTGACACGATTTTTAAGATTGAAAGCTTTGTTGCTCGAAATCCGGATGAGAATCATGAAGCGGTTTACCGTTGGATTTTGGAACAGAATCAAAAGTTACTTGTGATCAATTACTGCCTTGATCATCTTGGCGATATTTATTTATCAGGAACGCTTCCGATTTCTACGGTGGACTTGGATCAAATTGATCAGCTCCTTGGTGTCATGCTTTCAACTAGTGACAACTCGTTCAACATCTTGCTAGAGCTTGGATTCCGTTCAGCCATTGAAAAAGAGTGGGCTTGGCGAACCAGCAAGGGTATGGACATGGCCAACCTGCAGGCCTTTGCTCACTTATTTGAGTAATCAGGCAGAATTGAGCCATGAGTAACTACTCCCTAATCTTGGTTCGCCATGGTGAAAGCCAATGGAATGAAAAAAACTTGTTTACTGGTTGGGTTGATGTCGACCTAAACCAAAAGGGACTTGGCGAAGCCACTAGAGCTGGCGAGTTACTTAAGGAAGCAGGCATCTTGCCAGACGTGCTTCACACCTCACTTTTGCGTCGGGCGATTAAGACTGCAAACATCGCACTTGATGTTGCCGATCGGCACTGGATTCCGGTCCATCGCACCTGGCGTCTAAATGAACGTCACTACGGAGCGTTGCAAGGTAAAGACAAAGCTCAAACTCTTGCTGAATATGGTGAAGAGCAATTCATGCTGTGGCGTCGATCCTTTAATACGCCACCTCCTGTCATCGATCCAAATAGTGAATTCGCACAAACCCAAGATCCGCGCTACGCCGATTTGGGTAACGACTTGCCTGGTACTGAATGCTTGGCTGATGTTGTTGTTCGCATGTTGCCTTACTGGGAATCCAACATAATTCCAGATCTAAAGGCTGGAAACACTGTGATGGTAGCGGCACATGGAAACTCATTGCGCGCTTTGGTTAAGCACCTAGATGGCATAAGCGATGATGACATTGCTGGCTTAAACATTCCAACTGGAATCCCGTTGGTCTATGAATTAGATAGCAACTTCAAGCCAGTAATTCCTGGTGGCAAGTATTTAGATCCAGAAGCTGCAGCCACTGCTGCTAATGCTGTAGCAAATCAAGGTAAGAAGTAATACCGCCTTTACTTGGGCTCTACAACATCCCAAGGAATCGTAACTTCACCTAATCGCCAGCGAACTTTGTTATCCAGGATTGGGTAACTCGATCGCAAGGCTTCAACAGCTGCCACCCAGCGCTGCCTCGCACCAAATGGAATCATTGCGGAATTTCCCAGCCAGGCTCGATCAAACTCTTGCAAGAAGTCATAGATTTTTTCACCTGGCACATTTCGGTGAATTAGTACCTTAGGTAAACGCGGTGCGATTTCTGACGGCATTTCGAGCGAGCCAACATGAAGTGAAATCGTAAACGTTTCGGGAGTTTTCTGTTGGCTGCGTAGTGCAACCCAGGAACTGCGACGACCAATTTCATCGCAAGTGCCTTCAACTAGAAATCCTTCAGGTGCCAATCGATCTGTCATTAGCTGCCAGGACTTCGATACTTCACTTTCGTCATACTGGCGAAGTACATTAAATGCTCGGATTGCGATTGGCTTTCGAGAATTTGGCAAGGGGACTTCAAATCCCCCATATGCAAAATCAAGTCCAGGTTCGGAAATCTCTGCTGCTTGCTTCACTCGAATCGGATCGATCTCAATTCCAACTACTTCAACATCAGGCCGCACGTGCTTGCGAAATCTGTGGAACATCTCTTGAGTTGTTATTGGTGTCGCACCATAACCCAAATCAACTACGACTGGATCTTGAGCACTTCTAATAATGGGGCAAACGGCGTGCAGCATCCATCTATCAATCCGCCGAAGCCGATTAGGGTTGGTGGTTCCTCTAGTTATGTCACCGAGAACCGAAGGTGTCACCGACGACCTGTCATGTCATTGATCTTTACGCGAATGTCCGCAAGGTAAACACCACAAGCGATCAGGCCAATGATTCCGGTGAATCCCCAGGCCCCAAAGAGAATATGGCCCAAGATACTGCCGATTGTGATCGCCAGCCAGATGTTCTTGGTTTGCCGATTTAGAAATGGGAAAGCCTCAGCCGGAGCTTTGATTACATCAGATAGTGCCCAAGCCTTGATACCAAGTGCAATGTAGCCAGAAACTAACCAAATCAAGTTAACTGTTGATTCCACGATTTTCCAATCCTTCGTTTTCTAAATCTTAATCGAACTTTTTGCAAACGTGATTCGCCATAGCCAAGGCGCTAGTCCATGCTGGTGAGACGGCATTCAGTAGATGAGTAGAACTCTCATCACCGCGGACCACAAAATCCATTTCAAGTTTCTTATTCTTAATGTCCAATAGCTGGGCCCGAATTCCAGGTTTGCCACGTTGCTTAAAATCTTTTGGATCAACGCTGGGCACCAGAGCCTTGGCCTGTGAAACTAAATGACGCTGCAGATACTTTGGCATTTCTGTTTTGATAAGTCCTAAAACATCATGGTGCTTACTCGTAAGAAACTTTGGATAGATGCCAACAATGTTAAGGATCTCACTAGGACTTAGTCCCCCGAAGCCGGCGTAACTTTCTCGCGAGAAAATTGGAATTGCAGTTGGGCCAATTTTTGCTCGACCATCAATCGTCACTGTTAAGTGCACACCAAGGAATGGGTTTCGCACATCAGGAACTGGATAAACGTGACGTTGAAGTTTGTTTGGTTCCCAGTTTCCGTACCAATACAAACCTTTGAATGGCAGCATTGCATAGTCGTCGCAGTATCCAAATTGTTTTGCAATCTTGTCGGCATAAAGTCCGGCGCAATTAATGATGTGGCCAACAGAATAGTTACCAAGATTCGTAATGATTCGATTTTGGGTTGTGCGCAAAACTTCGTGACCCAACTTTAGAGTTGTACCTTCGCGTACAACCTTGTTGGCCAGGCCTTGCGTTACTGCAAGTGGGTTAGCAACTGCAGTTTGTGGAGACCAAAGAGCTAATTCTGAAGTCTTGGCCAAGGGTTCTAATTCAGCAAGCCGCTCTGGGGTAACGAGTTCAGTGACTACCCCATTGGCGTTTCCGCGGTGATGCAATTCTTGTAAGGCAGCAACTTCGTCCGGGCTCTGAGCAACTACAACTTTTCCAGTTTCTTTAACTTGAATGTTTTCTTCGTTACAGAAATCTCGAAGCAATTTATTGCCGTCTCGAGTTAGCGCTGCCTTTAAGGAATCCGGCGAGTAATAGAAGCCAGCGTGCAGCACACCACTATTGCGACCACTTGCATGCTCACCAACAGACTTTTCTTTGTCGAAAACTGCAATCGTGGCGGTGGGGTGGATCTGGCGAATTCGATTCGCCATAGCTAAGCCAACAATTCCGGCTCCGATTACTCCAAAGTCGAAATTGTTGACAGCCATCAGCAGTTAATTACTCTGAAACTCCAGCAGCATCAATTGGTGCAATTTCAATGTCAGAAAGCTCACCCTTGAACTCGCCTCTGATTGTGAACTTGGCATCTTCGCCGTCACCCTCGACATCAACAATCACAATTTCGCCCGGCTTGAGATCGCCAAAGAGCATCTTTTCACTCATTGGATCCTCAATCTCGCGCTGAATTGTGCGACGCAATGGTCGAGCTCCCAGGACCGGATCGTAACCACGCTTCGCAAGCAAGGCCTTGGCAGCCGAAGTTAGTTCAATCGCCATGTCCTTATCCTTCAAGCGAGAATCCAACTTGGCAATCATTAGGTCAACGATCTCAACAATTTCATCTTCGCTCAACTGGTGGAAGACAATGATGTCATCAATACGGTTTAAGAACTCTGGACGGAAGTGAGTCTTTAGCTCGTCGTTTACCTTGGCCTTCATGCGCTCGTACGAGGTTGTTGTGTCATTGCCATCTGCGAAGCCAAGGCTTATGCCCTTGGCAATGTCCCTGGTTCCAAGGTTTGTAGTCATGATGATGACTGTGTTCTTGAAGTCAACAACGCGACCTTGCGCATCAGTTAGACGGCCATCTTCCAGAATCTGCAACAAGGAGTTGAAGATATCTGGGTGCGCTTTTTCAACTTCATCGAAGAGCACAACGCTAAATGGCTTACGGCGAACCTTTTCCGTTAGCTGGCCACCTTCTTCGTAGCCAACGAATCCTGGAGGGGAACCGAATAGTCGAGAGACCGTGTGCTTCTCGGAGTACTCAGACATGTCCAACTGAATCAAGGAATCTTCATCGCCGAATAGGAACTCAGCAAGTGTCTTAGAAAGTTCGGTCTTACCAACACCTGATGGTCCAGCAAAGATGAATGATCCACCCGGACGCTTTGGATCCTTAAGACCCGCGCGGGTACGACGAATTGCCTGAGACAAAGCTTTGATTGCCTGCTCTTGTCCGATAACTCGCTTGTGTAGGTCGCCTTCCATGTGAAGTAATCGTTGTGACTCTTCTTCGGTCAGCTTGAACACTGGGATTCCAGTTGAAGCTGCAAGAACTTCTGCGATCAATTCTTCGTCAACAGTTGCAACAACATCCATGTCGCCGTCCTTCCACTCTTTTTCGCGAGTGGCACGGGCAGCAATTAGATTCTTCTCGTCATCGCGTAGCGAAGCGGCGCGCTCAAAATCCTGACCATCAATGGCAGATTCTTTCTCAAGACGAGTTGCGGCAATCTTGTCGTCGATTTCGCGTAGGTCTGGTGGCGCGGTCATACGACGAATTCGCAAACGTGCGCCAGCTTCATCGATTAAGTCAATCGCCTTGTCTGGCAAGAATCGATCACTGACATAGCGATCGGCCATAGTTGCGGCGCCAACTAGCGCAGCATCAGTAATTGTTACTCGGTGATGATTCTCGTAACGGTCGCGAAGACCCTTAAGAATTTCAATGGTCTGAGCAATTGTTGGTTCATTGACCTGAATCGGCTGGAAGCGACGCTCCAAAGCGGCATCCTTTTCGATGTACTTGCGGTACTCATCAAGTGTGGTAGCACCAATGGTCTGAAGTTCACCACGAGCCAACATTGGCTTCAAGATGCTTGCAGCATCGATTGCACCTTCAGCAGCACCGGCTCCAACAAGAGTGTGCATTTCATCGATGAAGATAATGATGTCGCCGCGAGTTTTGATTTCTTTCAAAACTTTCTTTAGACGCTCTTCAAAGTCACCACGGTAACGAGAACCTGCAACCAACGCGCCTAGATCAAGTGAGTAGATTTGCTTATCTTTTAGCGTCTCAGGAACTTCGCCCTTAACAACATTTTGTGCAAGACCTTCAACAACGGCTGTCTTACCAACACCTGGTTCGCCAATTAGAACTGGGTTATTCTTGGTGCGACGAGACAGAACCTGCATTACGCGTTCAATTTCTTTTACGCGTCCAATAACTGGATCAAGCTGACCATCACGCGCTGCCTGAGTTAGGTTGCGACCGAATTGATCAAGTACCAAAGAAGTTGAAGGTGTGCCTTCAGCTGGGCCAGCACCTTGTTGCTGCGGCTCTTTGCCCTGGTAACCAGAAAGTAATTGAATAACTTGTTGACGAACGCGATTTAGATCTGCGCCAAGTTTTACAAGCACTTGAGCTGCAACGCCTTCACCTTCGCGAATTAGACCAAGCAAGATGTGCTCGGTGCCAATGTAGTTATGGCCAAGTTGTAATGCTTCGCGAAGTGAGAGTTCAAGAACTTTTTTTGCGCGTGGCGTAAATGGAATGTGACCTGATGGAGCTTGTTGACCTTGGCCAATAATTTCTTCAACTTGAGCGCGGACTGCTTCAAGTGAGATGTCCATGCTTTCAAGAGCCTTGGCGGCAACGCCTTCGCCTTCATGAATGAGTCCTAGGAGGATGTGTTCAGTTCCGATGTAATTGTGATTCAGCATGCGTGCCTCTTCTTGGGCAAGCACCACAACGCGACGAGCACGGTCGGTAAATCTCTCGAACATGTGCAACTCCTCTTAACCTTTAGGCCTTGTCTCAATGCTAGAGCCAATGCATGATGGCGCATCTGCGGATTTATAAAGCTGCAAAGTCTTGGCAGCAAGGCCTGCCGTATTTAATGGACTTTTTGAATCCTGGGGTATCTGCCAGTAGCGAACAGTCGATATTTACAGGTTTTTTAGCATTCTGGTGTTGCCCAAAGTATTTGGCTTAACGTGCTCCAGATCCAGGAACTCGGCAACGCCCTGATCACCAGAAAGCAATAGTTCGGCGTATGTCGAGGCATCTACCGGTGTTTCTTCAATTGGCTTGAAGCCATGACCCGTGAAAAATTGAGTTTCGAAAGTTAAGCAGAACAATCTAGTTAATCCAAGTTCAGTGGCTCGTTGCGTTAAGGCAGTAATGATTTGAGAGCCAACACCTTGACCTTTGCAAGTTGGATTCACTGCAACAGTTCGAATTTCCCCTAGGTCATGCCACATCACATGAAGTGCACCACAACCGATTATTTCTCCATCTTGTTCCGCCACATAAAATTCTTGAACATCTTCATAAAGCGTCACAGTGTTTTTGCGAAGTAGTCGTGGACCATCGCCAGCGTAGTTTTCAACTAAGTCACGGATTGACAGGACATCAGCAGTGATAGCAGGACGAACAGTTATGGACATATCTATTCAGGCTTCACTAACGGGAACAAAATAGTTTCGCGAATGTTCAATCCAGTTAATGTCATGAGCAAGCGGTCGATACCCATTCCAACTCCACCAGTTGGTGGCATGCCGTATTCAAGCGCTCGCAAGAAATCTTCATCAAGTTGCATCGCTTCAGCGTCGCCGCCAGCTTTAAGTGAAGACTGTTCCATCAAACGTTCACGTTGGATAACTGGATCAACAAGTTCGGAGTATCCAGTTCCTGCTTCATAGCCATCGATGTAAAGGTCCCACTTTTCTGCAGTTCCCTTTTTAGTTCTATGTTCACGAACTAGCGGTGAAGTATCAACTGGGTAATCCATAACAAATGTTGGCTTCTTCAAATGCTCAACCACGTAATGTTCCAGAAGTTCTTCGACTAGTTTTCCGTGAATTGCTTTTGGATCGTGGGTGATGCCAGCGTCAGCACAAAGTTTGCGGAGCTCCTCGATTGGAGTTTTCGGAGTTATCTCTTTGCCAATTGCCTTACTGACAGATGGGAATACTGAGATCTGATCCCATTCACCAGATAAATCGCGGGTGCCACCATCAACAAGTTCATAATTCAAAGTCCCATGTACTGCCAAGGCAGCTTCTTGAATTAACTCTCGCGTGAGAGTCGCCATGTCGGTGTAATCCGCATAAGCCTGGTAATACTCCAACATTGCAAACTCTGGTGAGTGAGTAGAGTCGGCGCCTTCATTGCGGAAGTTGCGATTGATTTCGAAGACTCGCTCGATACCACCTACTACGCAACGCTTAAGGAATAGTTCAGGTGCAATACGAAGGAACAATTGCATGTCGAAGGCATTCGATGCTGTTACGAATGGTCGCGCTGCTGCGCCGCCATGCATAGTTTGCAGCATTGGAGTTTCAACTTCGATGTAGTCACGCTTTGCAAAACTGGCGCGCAAGCTCGACATGGTTGCTGGGCGCAGTCGCGCAACGGTGCGAGCGGTTTCACGCATGATTAAGTCTGCATAACGCTGACGTACCCGAGTTTCTTCACTCAAAGGTTTGTGCGGATTTGGAAGTGGGCGCAAGGCTTTTGCGGCCATATGCCAACTATCTGTCATTACGGAAAGTTCGCCACGCTTGCTGCTGATAACTTCACCTACAACTGCAACTACGTCACCGATATCAACTAGGCCTTTCCAAGCATCAAGTTGCTCTTCGCCAATTCGATCAAACGAAAGCATGGCTTGGATAGTTTCGCCAGTTCCAGCCTGTAATTGTGCGAAGCAAAGCTTGCCAGTGTTGCGCATGAACATAACGCGGCCCGCAATACCGACAGTGTCACCACTTTCTTGTTCGGCAACTAAGTGTGCGAACTTGTCTCGAACTGCAGGGATTGTCGTAGTTACTGGAACTCGAACTGGGTAAGCATCCTGCCCACTAGCCAAAATTGCAGCCCGCTTTTCGTGGCGAACCTGCATTTGTTCAGGCAGGTCGTCTACTTCTTCGGCAGCCGGATTCGAGTCGGTGGTCATTGACCAAGATTATCGGTACTAAGCGTTGCGCTCGAACATCAGACGCAGACCAATCAAGGTCAAATCCGGCTCATGGTGGGTAATGGTCTCGGACTCAGGGACCACAATGGCGGATAGGCCACCAGTGGCAATCACTGCTTTAACTGGAGTTCCCAACTCATCCACAATTCGATCCACCAGACCATCTACTTGTCCCGCGAATCCATAGACAGCGCCAGACTGCAAGGCTTCGACAGTATTTTTGCCGATTACGTTGCGAGGCGCAATCAATTCCACTTTTCGTAACTGCGCAGCCCGTGAGGCCAAAGCATCGATTGAGATTTCAATGCCAGGTGCCAGGGCGCCACCTAGGAATTCACCTTTGGCTGAGATGACATCAAGATTCGTTGAAGTTCCAAAATCAACCACAATTGCCGGACCGCCATACAGGGTGAAGGCAGCTAATGAATTAACTATTCGGTCTGCGCCAACTTCCTTTGGGTTGTCAGTAAGTACTGGAACGCCGGTTTTGATTCCTGGCTCAACAATTACTTGTGGCACATCTTGGTAATAGTTATTCAACATCGTACGCATTTCACGAAGCACAGCCGGCACTGTTGAGCAAAGCGCAATCCCAGTAACCTCAGGTGAATCGTTAAGTATCGCCTTGAACTTAAGTGCCAATTCATCAGCAGTTTCACGACTGTCAGTTTTGGTTCGCCAAGATGAAACTAATTGCTCACCTGCAAACAACCCAAGAACGGTATTGGTATTGCCGACATCAATTGCTAACAGCATGCTTTTCCTACTTTGCTATCTCGAGGTTGTCGATAAGTCTTACGTCTTCAATGTTTACTGCCACAAAAACTCGGGCGTTACCAATTGTTGGCAGTGACACTAAATCATTGGATCTGATTTCGAAGTATTCAACTTCAAACTTTCCACTTTGTTCCAGGATCGCTTTCCCGGCGGCTTCTGCTTCGTCTATTGAACGTGAACTCAAAAAAACTTCAGCCGCTTTATTCATCGCAATGGGAATTAGTTTTGCGTGTTCAATTGCTTGAACTGAAAGTCGGCGATTACGGCTTGATAGTGCAATACCAAATTCATCTCGAACTGTTGGTACTCCAACGATTTCAATTGGCATCTTTGTGGCAGCAACCATTGCCTTAACCAGAGTTAACTGTTGGAAATCTTTTTCACCAAAAAATGAATAGTTGGCATGAGTAATTGAAAGCAAACGCTCCACCACCGTCAACATTCCACGAAAGTGTCCGGGCCGAGCT
>JBIIMD010000086.1:0-4305 GCA_044232525.1 Candidatus Nanopelagicales bacterium
GAAGTAAGGCTCATTCGGCCTCGTGAAAGACCAATGGCTAGATTAGCGCGTTTTTAGTGGCTCTCCCAAATCGAGTTTGGGTCAAACCTGCGTGAAATCAGGATTTTGGGGGAAGTTGGGCCTTCAGGGCCTCATGAACATTCTCCGGAACCAGCCCAGCCACATCCCCACCAAATTTGGCGATTTCCTTCACAATGCTGGAGGAAAGGAAGCTGTACTCCGGATTCGTTGCTACAAACAAGGTGTCTACACCTAGGCGGGAGTTCATTTGAGCCATCTGAAGTTCGTAATCAAAGTCCGATACTGCTCGAAGGCCCTTGAAAATCGCACTGATTCCGTTGGCCTTGCAGTAATCGACTAACAAGCCTTTAAAAGTATCAACAACGATGTTTGGGTAAGGCTTTACGCATTCGGTGATCATTTCAATGCGCTGTTCCATGGAGAATAGCCCAGCTTTTGTGCTGTTCTGCAGGACTGCAACTGTTACGTGGTCATACTGTTCAGCAGCACGAGCAAATACGTCGAGATGACCAAAGGTCACTGGATCAAAAGAACCTGGACAAACGGCTTTTCTAATTCCGTTATTGGCCATCGGATTCACCCTCTCAAAATCAGACTGTTGGTGTTATTCGTTGCTGGTCAGATACTGACCGTACCAAATACTCGTGTCTCCATAAACCTTCTTGCGAAGTTCTTCAACAGATTCTGGCCAAATCACTTGGGATCGTGACCCACGTTCCACCACAATCACGGCGTATTCGTTTAGCCAGTCATTCTTTGCCAGGTGACCAATCAGGGTGTTGACCTGCTGGTCTTCAAACGAATATGGCGGATCAATAAACACAACATCAAAAGTGCCACGTCCAGATTTTTGAGCCACATCCATGAAGGCATCTGCAATTACAACTCGAGCATTCTTGATTCCAAAGTTAGCGACGTTGGTGTGCAAGGTATCTGCGGCGCGTAAATCTTTTTCGATTAACACAGCCTCTGCTGCCCCGCGGGAAATTGCTTCGATTCCAAATGCACCTGAACCTGAGAACAAATCCAAAACTCTTAAGTCATCGAGTCCACTTACCGCGTGCTCGACGGATGAAAAAATTGCTTCACGAACTCGACTTGAAGTTGGTCTGATTTCAGCATCAGGAACTTTGATTGAGCGACCACGGAAATCACCGCCAATTATTCGCGTCATGATTTCTTCACAAACTCGGCGCGCGCTTGATCGATAAGTGATTGCACGGCTCTAGATAGTGCTGGATTGGAATCAAGCTCGGGATCCTTAGCAACGATCTTCACAGCTGCAATTCTTGCCTGTTCCAAAATTGATTCATCACGCAGGATGCTAACTAACTTCAAACTCGAGCGCATACCTGATTGATTGCGACCTAGAACATCACCTTCACGTCGTTGCTCGAGATCAAGTGCTGCCAATTCAAAACCATCATTCGTTGAGGCAACTGCAGCTAATCGTTCTCGAGCTGGGCTAAACGCTGGTGCTTCCGTTACCAGCAGACATAGCCCAGGAGCGCTGCCACGACCTACGCGGCCGCGGAGTTGGTGTAACTGGCTGATGCCAAAGCGATCAGCATCCATGATCACCATCGTCGTGGCATTTGGCACATCTACACCAACTTCGATCACCGTTGTCGAAATCAAAACGTCAATGCCATCTTTATGGGCTGGACCATTTGCAAATCTTTGCATCACATCATCTTTATCTGCCCCTGGCATTTGGCCATGCATAACTCCGACTCGAACACTTGCCAATGGTCCTTCAATTAACTGCGGTGCTAAATCTTCAAGTGCAATGGCTTGGCGTTGCCCTGGCTTAAGGTCCTTGTCCTCTTGGCTCGCAATTCGTGGGACTACAACGTAAGCCTGATGACCTGCTTTAACTTCTTCAACAATTCGTTCCCAGGCCCTAGCTAAGTGGCTTGGTTTCTCGGCAGATAAAACAACGTGAGAAGTAATCGGCGAACGGCCGGCTGGGAGTTCACTCAAAGTAGAAATATCAAGTGCGCCAAATGCAGTCATGGCAACCGTGCGCGGAATAGGCGTTGCAGTCATAACCAATACGTGAGGACGTCGATCAGTTCCAGCTTTGCCAACTAATGTTGCGCGCTGTTCAACTCCAAAGCGATGTTGTTCGTCGATAACAACAAGTCCAAGATCAAAGAAATCAACTCGATCTTCAAGTAAGGCGTGAGTTCCAATAACGATTCCAGCTTGGCCGGACGTGATGTCTAACAAGGCTTGTCGTCTGGCTGCGGTTGTCATTGATCCAGTTAGCAGCGTTACACCGGTGCCTTCATCGTGAGCACCGAGTTTCCCTCTCTCGGCTAATGGCCCAAGCAAGTTCGTAATCGCTCGATAGTGCTGAGCTGCCAGCACTTCAGTTGGTGCAAGCAATGCGGCTTGGCCACCTGAGTCAACAACTGTCAGCATGGCTCGAACTGCAACTACGGTCTTTCCGCTACCAACTTCACCTTGCAGCAGGCGATGCATTGGATGGCCAGCAGCCATTTCTGCCGAAATAGTTTTGGCAACTTCGCTTTGGCCTTGCGTGAGAGTAAAAGGCAATCTCGTATCGAAAGCAGCAAGTAAGCCATCAGGTTTTTCGGTTCTAGGTACCGCTGGCCAGGAATCTTCTTCATGACGCTGCTTGGCCAAGACAACTTGAAGTGCTAGAGCTTCATCCCATTTCAGACGTAATCTGCTGGCTTCAAGTTGCTCAAGGGATGTTGGCTTATGAATCGCATGAAGTGCTACATCTAAATCGATCAGACCTTCAGTTTTTCGGATGTCTGCTGGCAACGGATCTTCGATTTTGCCAAGGGCCGTAAGTGCCAAATCAATGCTTCGTTCGATCGTCCAGGTCTGCAGCTTCTTAGTAGCGGGATAAACCGGCAAGAATGCTTCGGCGTAATCATCTGGATTTACATCTGCTGCATCATCTAGAAGTTCATACTCCGGATGAGTTAACTGTCGCTTGTTGTTGAATACCGATACTTGTCCAGCAAACAAACCTTGTCGACCGGCTACTAAATCTTTTTCGCGCCAGTGTTGATTAAAGAACATCAAAGTCAATGAGCCTGAGCCATCACTGATAACTACTTCTTGACGGGTTCCGCCCTTGGCATTTTTCAGATTCTTAAAACTCTTAACCTGAGCTTGAACTGTGACATGATCACCAATCTCAAGATTGCCAAGGTCCGTTAAGGCACCACGCTGTTCATATCTGCGCGGGTAGTGCCGAAGCAAATCTTCAACTAATTCAATTTCAAATTCTGATTTCAAAAGTGCGGCAGTCTTAGCGCCAACAACTTCAAGAACTTGAGTACTTAAGTCGGCCATCTACTTAGCTGCCTAATTCAGACATTCGAATGTTGGTTATTTCGACTTGGTCTTCGCAACTTGCAATCACTTTGTCTGGTTCATTGGTGTGAATATGGAAGTTGAAATTTGGTTCCGCGCCAGAAATCGCAATTGATTCACCGAGGCCGACAATCTTGCTTTTAATTTCATCTTTGATCACTTGCGAGCAGATAACCGAAAACATTAATTCAAATGCTGGACCTGAATAACTGGTGGCAACTGGTTTACGAGAGTTAATCTGCATTGGACTTACGGTTACTCCAACACTTAATGCGAAGCTGTCATGAAAAAACGAAAGTGCCAAGGCGCCAGCATCAACAACTTCTGCTGCCACGAGTTCTGGTAACAAGTTCTGCGTTTCAATTACCGCAGCACGAACTTCGATTTGAACTGCCTGGTAATACTTTTTAAAATCTGATTGCGCTGCAGCATTCGCGGCTGCATCAGCAATCGTGAGCATGGTGCCTTCAGCTGGAGTTAGTACTGCTTCGCGCGCCACCGTTGCGGCTTGTTGTAGCGCCTGCTGCCATTCGCTTGGCAAGCACTGATCGGGAGTTTCAATTTGCGATAAGCCTTGTGCCAGTCCCTGCAAATACTGAGCCAAGATCACGCCAGAATTTCCCATGGCTGACTTAGCCGCGCCCGTGGCCAGAGCCGTTGCGTACTCTCCTAAGCCAGTGATTTGATCCGAAGTGTTGGAAAGGCCTTCCTTAAGTGTTTGCAGAGTATTTGAGCCAGTATCCGAATCTGGCACTGGATAAACGTTTATATCGTTTAGTAACTGCTCATTTTGGGCCAGCAGGTCCAGGAAGAGAGCCATAGCTATCCGGAAGGTAGGTGCATCAATTACCGCATTTCCAGTGTTTGCCACGCCCCTAGGTTACCTGTGTCCAAGGATTCTGGATGAGTCGCAAGCCCGCAGTTATA
>JBIIMD010000023.1:0-14559 GCA_044232525.1 Candidatus Nanopelagicales bacterium
ACGTACTTTGGATTTCTGCCAGCAATTAAGTTTGCTTCGACTTCTTGCATAATCGGCAAATACTCACCAGAGCCAACTAATGCAATCGGACCAGGGCTCATGAACTTTCGATTTCCCAAGACGAGCCATCTTTAGTGTCCTGGATGGTCACTTTCATTTCCATAAGTTGATCCCGGATCGCATCCGCATCATCCCAACGACCACCAGCGCGAGCTGCTTGACGTGCTTGTAATAGCGCATCAACATAAGGACCAATGACAGACATGATGTCGACTTTTGGACTGGCTGCGATATGACCAAGTCGAGTAACCAATGAATGAACTGCAGCGCGGGTTTCAGTGTCGCGATCAAGTTCGTCAAGGTTTAGCAAGGCATCAACAGCATCACTGACTTTGCCGGCATCAAGTAGCTCTTCAACTTTGTGTGGATCAACCTTGAAGAGCGGCGCCGGTTCGCCCAACACGATTGTGCTTCCAGTGTGAGAGATAATCTCTTCAAATGTTGCGCTCTCGCCGGACGCAACGGTCCAAGACTCACCATGATGGCGGATGGTCATAGTGCCACGACCAAATACATGGGCAGTGCGTTCATCTAAATCAAAACGAATTCCGGTGTGCTCGTCCACACCAATGATGAAAACTTCAGTTGGCAACAGTGATTCCATTACTCGTAAGCGACGTTCACCTATGTAACAGAATCGAGTGTCGTGGTTAGCGCCATCGGCATTGTCGTAGTGCGGAATGATTGCTGCTGGCATCCCAGTGTGGCGTTCGATTAAATTCAAACCTAGAAGCCAGTGTGGCTCTTCACCAACTTTGTACATTTCATAAACCGGAATTGTGTGGGAACCAGCCGTCAGTGCCGCAGCAGACGCCAACACGACAGTTCCATCAACTAGTACTTCATCGAAGTGCGGACTCACGCCTAGTTCGTGCCACACTTTCAACGCATAAGACGGGCTGCCGGGTCCAGCAAACAACCAATCAGAATCACGAATTGAGTTGACTGCTTCACCAAGTGCTGCGCCATTGACCGATGCATTTCGCAAGGAAATAGCCTTTGGAGTTGCTCCAACGGAGTGGGAAAAGAAGTCGATTAACTTCTCGGTCAGGTCATCAGCATTTTCCTGAAACCCAAATGGGGTGTCCAGAATCGTTAGCTTTAGTCGGTCGAGTTTGCCCATCGAAGCCAGAATTTGCTGGTGTGGGGTGACCATGGTTGGGCTGGTTTCCCCTGATCCCATAACCACTATTTGTCTTGACACCGCTAAATCATCCCACTTTTGGCTCAATTGTTCACCTTCTGGAAAATTTGATTTAGGAGTTGTTTACCTAAATATGTAAGGCTTACGGCGTTATGACAGACACTTCCCAGATGGCCCCGGTGGCCACAGCCTTGCCTGACGATCGATTCCTTGATCGCGAGCTCTCCTGGCTTGCCTTTAATCAGCGCGTACTGGAATTAGCGCAGGATCCAGAAATGGAGCTTCTGGAACGCGTTAAGTACCTTTCAATTTTTGCCAGCAACCTAGACGAATTCTTTATGGTTCGCGTAGCGGGACTGAAGCGTCGACTTGCTACGGGTATCGCACGCAAAACCATTTCTGGAATGCTACCAACTGAAGTTCATAGCGCAGTGCTTGCAGAAAGCTACGCAGCAATGAGACAGGCTTCTCAGACTTTTGGTGACTCAGTACTTCCGGCACTTGTGGCAAGCGGAATTGAAATCTTGCGTTGGGAAGAATTGACCACCGATGAGCGTGATGCAATGTCGACACTCTTTGATGAGCAAGTTTTCCCAGTACTAACTCCACTTGCCGTTGATCCATCACATCCATTCCCATATATTTCTGGTCTTTCGCTCAACCTAGCTGTTGTAGTCAAGAACAAAGAGGCCGACAACGAACTTTTTGCTCGCGTTAAGGTTCCACCGTCACTTCCAAGATTTATTGAAGTTTCGCGCCAACGCTTTGTTCCACTTGAAGATGTGATAGCTGGTCATCTAGACAAGCTTTTTCCTGGGATGGAAGTGCTTCAGACCCATGCTTTCCGAGTAACTCGTAACGAGGAACTCGATGTTGAAGAAGACGATGCTGAAAACTTGTTGCAAGCTCTTGAGCGTGAACTTATGCGTCGTCGCTTTGGCCCAGCGGTTCGACTTGAAGTTGAAAACTCAATTGATGCGCATGTGCTTGATCTAATCATTAGTGAACTTGGCATTGATTACAACGAAGTGTTTCGTCTTAGTGGACCACTCGACCACGAGTCCTTACTAGAGTTCACTCGCCTCAACCGAGATGACCTCAAGGCCCCCGTATTTATAGCTAAGACAAGTACTGCATTGGCTGAAGTCGAAAGCTCCTCGGCACCAGATATTTTGGATGTCATGCGCCATCGTGAAGTTTTACTGCATCACCCGTATGATTCGTTTTCAACCAGCATGCAGCTGTTTCTTGAGCAAGCGTCGAATGATCCAAATGTTCTGGCAATCAAGCAGACTTTGTATCGAACCTCCGGTGACTCACCCATTGTTGATGCCCTCATTAATGCAGCGCAACTTGGTAAGCAAGTTTTAGCTGTTGTTGAAATCAAAGCAAGATTTGATGAGCAGAACAACATCGACTGGTCTCGCAAGCTTGAAGAAGCTGGTGTGCACGTGGTCTATGGAATTGTTGGATTAAAGACTCATGCGAAACTTTGTTTAGTAGTGAGAAATGACGGTGGCAAGCTCAATCGCTATGTCCACATTGGAACTGGAAACTACAACCCAAAGACTGCGCGTCACTATGAGGATTACGGACTATTAACTACTGATCCAAAAATTGGTGACGATGTCGCTAGTTTGTTTAACCACTTAAGTGGCTACGGAGTCCAAGGTGAATACAACCGCCTTATCGTGGCGCCAAAGGGACTTCGTACCGGATTGGTCGCTCGAATTGAGCGAGAAATTGAACATGTCAAAAATGGCAAAGCTGGTCATATTCGATTTAAGTGCAATTCGATTGTTGACGAAACGATTATCGATTCGCTTTACCGGGCATCACAGGCAGGCGTGAAGGTCGATATCTTGGTTCGTGGAATTTGTTCTCTGCGTCC
The DNA here is from genome assembly GCA_044232525.1 of Candidatus Nanopelagicales bacterium. Lineage (GTDB taxonomy): Bacteria > Actinomycetota > Actinomycetes > S36-B12 > UBA5976 > UBA5976. Next base: position 3,096 of record JBIIMD010000023.1, read on the forward strand.
GGGCGTTCCTGGATATTCTCAAAACATCACAGTTCGAAGTGTGTTGGGAAGATTCCTGGAACACAGTCGAGTTTATGACTTTGCAAATGGTGGCGATCAAGAAACCTGGATTGGCTCGCCTGACTTAATGCACCGAAACCTTGATCGTCGTGTTGAGGCACTAGTTCGACTTGGATCTGCAGACGCAGAGACAGTTGTTGAAGTAATCGATTTAGGTATGTCAGATAACACCGCATCTTGGCATCTAGAGTCAGATGGCAACTGGATTAGGTATCACGAAGATGAGAATGGCGAGCCACTTATCAACTATCAAGAACTATTGATTAATCGTCATCCAGTCGCGCGGTCTGCAGCAGATGCACCGACGCCTCGGCGTATCGACACTTTGCTGAACAAGGTTGGACTCTTTGGCAGCCACTGACAAAATCATTGCGGCTGGATCGGTAGTGACTCGACCTAGTTCAAAAGGCACTGAATATCTGCTGGTCCATCGTGGCTATCGAGAAGATTGGACTTTCCCTAAAGGAAAAGTGGATCCTGGCGAGCATGTATTAACTGCAGCAGTACGTGAAGTTCGAGAAGAAACTGGTTTTGCAGTCGAACTCGGAATTCCGTTGCCTACTCAAACCTACAAAGCTGAAGGCAAGCTTAAGGATTCTCGTTATTGGTTTGGCAAACTTTTAGCTGGTGAATTTGTTGCTAACGATGAGGTTGATGAGATTGCCTGGCTAACTTTTGAGGAAGCTGCAAAACGTTTGACCTATGAACATGATCAAGACGTGCTAACTGCGGCTTCAGTGGCAAAGTGGACTTCACCACTGATTATTCTTCGTCATACCCAGTCTGTTAAGCGAGCCGAGTGGCTACTAAGTGCAGATGGTTTATCAGAGATTGACGCCAGTCGCCCGCTAACAGCTGTTGGCCGTATGCAGGCAAATTCATTGATAGGCGCCTTGGCTGCATTTGGGATTAGTGAAATCCATTCATCAGATTCTCGCCGTTGTCGCGATACGGTAGGCCCTTATGCCACCGCCCGCAGCCTGGCTGTAACTCTGGAAAAGTCAGTAAGTGAAGAGCGTCATCAGGAGCATCCCGAAAAGGTGAAGGCGCTGGTGGCTGAACTGGTCACCCAATCGAATCCACTAGTACTGTGCACTCATCGTCCAGTTATGCCAACAGTTATGGAATCTTTGGCAGAGTCATTCAAGTTAGAAACCGAAACTAAAAAATCTTTTGATCCAGCACTTACCCCAGGGTCAATGGTTATTTACCACCGAGATGCAGCAGACCTAACAAAAGTATTGTCAGTAGAAAGACACCTACACTAACTCGATTTACCCGAATCTTCCTGAAATGTAATCTTCAGTGCGAGAATCACTTGGGTTAGTAAAGATTTTTGAGGTTTGATCCATTTCAACCAAGTGACCAAATCGCTGTCCTGCATCGTCAACTTTTGCACTAAAGAATGCAGTGCGATCTGACACTCGAGCAGCTTGCTGCATGTTGTGAGTCACGATTACCACGGTGTAATCATTCACCAGTTCCAGCATTAGATCTTCAATCAAGGATGTTGCAATCGGATCAAGCGACGCACATGGTTCATCCATCAGCAAGATGTCTGGCGATGTCGCAATTGCGCGAGCAATGCAAAGGCGCTGCTGCTGTCCACCAGAAAGTGCAAAACCACTTTGATCCAGCTTGTCCTTAACTTCAGCCCAAAGTCCTGCTTTGTTCAGTGCATGCTCAACAAGGTCAGCTATTTCGGTCTTATTCAACTTCATGCCAGTGACACGTGGGCCATAAGCAATGTTGTCAAAAATAGATTTAGGGAATGGGTTTGGCTTTTGAAACACCATGCCCACTCGACGTCGGACTTCAATTGCGTCAACAGTTGGTCCATAAAGATCATGACCACGGTAATCAATTCCACCAGTCACACGTGCACTTGGTACCAAATCATTAGTGCGATTCAAGCAGCGAAGCACTGTTGATTTACCACAACCTGACGGCCCAATGAATGCTGTGATTTGGTTTGCGCCAATGTCCAACGAAATGTCGCGCACCGCATGAAAGTCACCGTAGTAAACGTTTAGGTTGCGCAGTTCCATAATTGGATGCACGGTCTCCCCGCGCGAGGAGCCACCTAAGTGCATGCTTCGACTTAGCCCTTGGGATTCTGATGTCATTTTTTCTCCTACCAGCGTTTCGCGAACTTATTTCGAATGTAAATTGCAAGGGCATTCATGCTGAGCAAAATCACAAGAAGTAGCATGCTGGTTGCGGCAGCTAGTGCTTTGAATTCCTCTTGTGGCGCACTTGTCCAACCGAATACTTGGATCGGCATGGTTGTAAACCCAGAAAGCAAAGTGTTTGGATCATAAGTTATGAAAACCAGTGCACCTAAAAGCAGAAGCGGAGCTGCTTCACCTATCGCCCGAGATACCGCCAAGATTGTGCCAGTAGCGATACCAGGAATGGCTGCTGGCAATGTTTGCTTTACAACGGTTTGTACTTCGGTTGCACCTAGTGCCAAAGAACCATCTCTAATCTCTTGAGGGACCGCGCGCATTGCTTCTCGAGTTGTCAAGATAACTACCGGCAAAATCAATAAGGCAAGCGCTAATGAACCACCGATGACTACATTCTTATTCTTTAATCCGATTAGATTAAGGACGCCCAGCGCTAGCATTCCATAAATAATGGCAGGAACTGCAGCGAGATTTTGAATGTTTAACTCAATAATTCGGTTAAGTCTTTTCGTGCGGTCCGCAAACTCTTCCAAATAAACTGCAGCAGCGATACCGACTGGAATTGCCATCAAAGCAGTAACTGAAACGACAAATAGCGAACCTAGAATTGCAGCTCGCGCGCCTGCATCTTCTGGTGTGGTGTTGTTGTATTCCGTGAACAAACGCATGTCATAGCGTCCCGCGCCATTCATGGCTGTCGTCACTAGCAAAACCACCAAGAACAAGAATGCGATGAACAGACTGAGCCAGAGTAATCCCAAGAACATAATGGACTTGAAATTCTTTTCATGGCTTTTGCCCTCGATATTCCAGTTAGAAACCTGAAGCGTCATTAGTAAGCCTCTCGGTATCGGCGAACCAGACGAATACTTATGAAGTTAATTATCAATGTCATGGTGAATAGAAGGAGCCCAACTGCAAACAATGTGTCGTACTGTATGGATCCAACTCGAGAGTCACCAAGTGCAGCATTGGCGATAAAGCCAGTCATAGTTTGGGCACCTTCAAGTGGATTACTTGAGATGTTTGGTTTGTTACCAGCGGCCAACGCAACAATCATGGTTTCACCAACTGCTCGCGAAATTCCCAGGACAACCGCAGCTGCGATACCCGAAAAGGCAGCCGGAAAAACCACCCGCAAAGTTGTTTGCATTTTGTTGGCGCCCAAAGCAAAGGAACCTTGCCGCATTGCAAGCGGAACTGCAGAGAGTGCGTCTTCAGAAAGTGAAGCCACGGTTGGAATAATCATTACGCCCATTACTAGACCGGCAGAAAGAACGCTGAAAGTTCCAACATCCAAATCCATCCAATCCTTAAAAACGACACGAGTTACGAATTCGATGGCAAAGAATCCGTAAACAACAGTTGGTATACCAGCCAAAAGTTCGAGAACGGGCTTTAGCCGTCGGCGCGTTTTGTCACTTGCATATTCAGAAAGGTAAACCGCTGATCCAAGTCCAAATGGGACAGCAACCAAAAGTGCGATACCAGTTGTCCAAAGTGTGCCAACTACCAGTGGAACAACACCGAATGAAGCCGGCTTAAATCTAGGTGCCCAGCGAGTTCCGGTTAAGAAATCCATGATTGGGACTTGGCGGAAAAACTCAATTGCTGGAATTACAAGCGACCAAACAATTCCAACTGTGATCAAAATTGAGAAAGTAGATGCAGTAAAAAGTGTTCCACGAATTACTTTCTCGCCGTAACGTGGCGATGAGCTGCGAAGTGAAAAATCCTCTGTGTTATTCGGACTAGTACTTTGGCTCATAATCGTGAACTCGATCTTTCTAGTCTGTCGGATTGGGTCTACTCAAGGTTACTTCACGAAATTCTGGCCCGGCAGGAGCATCCCACCGGGCCAGAATTCGCCTTGATTTCTTACTTAAGTCCAGCTACTGCGGTCTCAGCAGCTGTTTTCTGATCAGCACTCAACGGGACGAATAGTGCCTTTGCAGTGATTGCATCATCGTTCTTAACGAAGAAGTCAACGAAGGAGAAAACTTCTGGCTTCGCTGCCGCTTCGTTGCTTACATAGATGAATAGTGGGCGAGCAAGTGGTACATATGTGCCACCCTGCGCATTGTCGCTGTTGGGGGCAACACAGCCTGCGCCACCGTCAATTTCAACAGCAGTTAGTTTGTCAGCGTTCTCTTCGAAGTACGACAAACCGAAGTAGCCAAGGCCACCTTCAGAACCTTCAACGCCCTGTACGGTTACGTTGTCATCTTCTGATGGGTTGTAGTCAGTGCGGGATGCACCTTCTTCGCCATTAATTTCATCGGTGAAGTAATCAAAGGTACCGGAATCTGTTCCGGCGCCGTAAAGGTCAAGCTCTACATCTGGGAATCCAGCGCGAATCTGTGACCAGTTAGTGATGGTGCCTTCAGCTGCTGGTTCCCACATCTTCTTTAGTTCATCAACTGTTAGGCAAGTTGCCCAATCGTTTTCCTTGTTAACAACGACGGTTAGCGCATCATTGGCAACTACAAGCTCTGTAAATTCAATTCCAGCTGCTGCGCATAGTTCTTTCTCTTCATCCTTGATAGGACGAGATGCATTCGAAATATCGGTTTCGCCAGCACAGAACTTCTTGAAACCGCCACCGGTTCCGGAGGTACCTACCGAAACGTTAACGCTTGGGTTTTCGGCTTTGAATAGTTCGCCAGCTGCCGCTGCAAGTGGTGCAACGGTAGATGAACCATCAACACGAACTTCTGTTGAAGCCACAGCAGGCTCTGTTGAAGCTACAGCAGGCGCTGTTGAAGTCTCAGCCGGAGTGGCTGATCCATTTGAGCCGCCACAAGCGGCTAGAAGTAGTGCAGCTGGGATTACTACTGCAGCTACTTTTAGGTTAAAACGAGGCATTTGCCTTATTCCTTTCGGTAGGAGAACTTCTCACTGCCCTCAAGGTATGCAAAGCAAGCAAACTGACACTTTCGAGAAGGTGAACTCAAGGTGAACATATTTGCCTATTTTTTGACCCTTGATAAGCCGGTTTTCCTTTGAAAATCAAGGTAATCGACCTGCTAGGGTCTTGATTAGTTCAAATTTTAAAGATCAACCACCATTCAGAGAGTTAAATTCCAGGTTTTCTTGTAAATGTCTAAGCATAAAAAAGCCCACGAAAAAAATGCCAAGTTGGGCTATTCCCTCTATCTAATTGCGGCTACGGCCTGGGCTTTGAATGGCACTATCGCCAAAGTTATTTTGCAAGAAGTGGGCGACCCAATTCGAGTTTCCCAATTTCGAGCCACGGTAACTGCGATTTTGCTTTTTGGATTTGTTGCCTTAACTAATCGAAAAGCATTCCGAATTGATGCCAAGGAAGCTTTGCTGCTTGCAGGCTATGGAATCGTTGGCGTAGCAATGTGTCAGTGGTTCTATTACGAATCTATTTCTCGCATGCCAATAACTATCAGTTTGCTGATCGAATTCATGGCACCGATCTTCGTCGTTCTCTACGCAAGATTCGTAATGAAGCAAAATGTAAGAAACACTGTTTGGCTCGGACTGGGCCTCGCTGTTATTGGACTAGCAATGGTTGCTCAAGTCTGGCTCGGCTTTACTCTGAATCGCCTAGGTGTAATTTTTGCAGTGATGTCGATGATGGCCTTAATTGTTATGTATATCTTGGGTGACAAAGCAAGCCAACGCCGCGATCCAGTTTCACTCTTGATGTGGGCATTTGGATTTGCCACTTTGTTCTTTGCAATTCTTCGCCCCTGGACTGACTTCCCTTGGGAAGCGCTGCAGGCACAAGTTACGCCTTTTGAAGGCGGCACAAATGTTTACCCAATCTGGCCATTCTTCGCATCGATGGTAATTCTCGGAACTCTTGTTCCTTATGTTTTGGTAATTCATTCCATCCGTCATATTGGTGGTGCTGGTGCCAGCATTATGGGAATGACAGAACCACCGATCGCTGCAATTTTTGCATGGATTGTATTGGGTGAAATCTTGACACCTGCTCAGCTATTGGGCGGTACGGTCATGTTGGTGGGAATTGTTGTCGCACAACAGGCTCGACAGCAAAAGGCCCATGAACCCTTACCGGAATACGAAACGGCCACCTAAACTGACTGATATGGCAGGCTCCCTAAGTCAGGCTTTAACCCCACTGTTGTCAACGATTACTGATCCAGGAATTATTTCGTCTTACACAATTGATTGGACTGGCCGCTTCACGGGTCATGCCGATGTGGTTGTTAGACCTGAATCCACGAAACAAGTAGTCGCTGGAGTTGCCGCCTGCGCGGCACTCGGGGCAAAAATTCAGATCCAAGGTGGCAACACCGGATTAGTAGGTGGCTCAGTGCCACCTGCAAAAACCATCTACGAAGTCTGCCTAGTATCGACGAAGTCCTTAACTGAAATTCTTGACTTTGATGAAATCTCTGGATACCTAACGGTCGGTGCTGGCACCACACTTGGCCAAGTGCAAGAACTTGTGCGCGCGAAGGGCTGGGATTTTGCAGTTGATTTAGCGGCACGTGACAGTGCCACAATCGGTGGATTAGTGGCTACAAATGCAGGTGGTATCAGGGTTTGTGCATTTGGGATGACTAGGCGAAGTGTGGTTGGCATTGAAATGGTGCTAGCCGATGGTCAAGTTTTATCAAATCTATCCAGTCCACTCAAAGACAACACCGGATACTCCATTGTCGATCTCGCAATTGGAGCTGAGGGAACTTTAGGAATAATCACTGCTGTAAAACTCAAACTCATTCGTCCAGTTTCCGAAACTACTTTGTTCCTGATCCCTACGCAATCTATGAAAGGTGCGCTGGACCTGCTAGCTAAAGTGCAAAACTCTGGGCATCAGTTACTTGCGGCCGAATATGTAGATGCCGTTACTATGCAACTTATTTTGGAGCATTCAAACTTGAGGCCACTTTGGAGAGAAATACCTATGCTGACTTTGCTATTTGAAGTAGCCGGGGAAAATGTGAATTTGAACTTTCCACAAGACTCACTAGGTTCAAGTGAGATAGCAGAGAAACGAAAATATTGGCAATACCGTGAGATCGCAAGCGACACCTGGACTGCACTTGGCAAAGTTCATAAATTGGATGTAAGTGTTGCAGTTTCAGATATCGCAGAATTCGAATTATCGCTTCAGAATCTACTTTCAACTTTTAGAGGTGTAGAGATTTTTGGATCATTTGGTCATTTAGCTGATGGCAACTTACATATTGAAATTGTTGGCCCAGCAATTGATGACTTTGCGGCTGACTACGCAGTTTTGAAGTTAGTTGCGGAATTTAACGGCAGCATCAGCGCCGAACATGGAATTGGCAGAGCTAAACAAGAATATCTCGCACTAACTAGACCCGCTCTCGATATTGAGATCGGAAAGCAGATTAAATCTGTTTTTGATCCAACAGGTTTATTCAACCCTGGTGTTCTGTATGTGGACTGATTCGCTCAACTACACCAAAAGCAAGTGCCACGCTCTGCCCAATTAAAAGTGCAAACAAAAGAGTGCCCAGTCCGACTATTCCACCCATTAGCCAACCCAGAACAACTACTGATACCTCGATTACCGTTCTTGCATTGCCCACACTAACTCCAGTTCGGGCATGCAAGCCTGTCATCAAACCGTCTCGAGTTCCGGTGCCTAGGTTGCAGGTTATATAGAGTCCACTTCCTATTCCCACAAGCAAAATGCCAAACAAAACTTGAGCGATTTGAAGCGAAAGTATATCCGGTTTCGGAAAAACCGAAATCATTACTTGAAGCGAAGTTGCAATCACAACAATATTTACAAATGTTCCGATTCCAGGTTTTTGTCTAAGCGGAATCCAGAGCAACAAAACCACAGCTGAGATCCAAAAATAAGCCCAACCAATTGAAATACTTGCTTGTTTTGAAACGCCAACAGCAAGTACTGTCCAAGGTGATTGACCTAAGCCAGCTGCTACTAAGGCCGCCTCACCAGTTCCAAAAAGCCAAAGTCCGATGACCAAGACAAGAAAAGTTTTTGGATTTACTCTCCAGTTTGAAACTCCAGCAGACCAGGAAGTTTGCGGAACAGTACGTGCTGGTCGTAGCCAGTTGACTAAGTTCACTGATTTATCTCTGTTGCCATATTTTTTGGTGGAGAGATTCTGCCAACAACGCCAAACAAAATGGCAACTACCTCACCGATAAGCAGAGTTACTAAGACTGTTCCTAACCCAACTGAGCCACCAAGTAGCCACCCACTAACCAAAAGGATGGCCTCAATTCCAAAGCGGACTCGGCCAATTGGAATTCCAGTGCGGAAATGAAACCCAGTCATGAGGCCATCACGTGGGCCAGGACCTAAATTACTTGGAATGTAAAAAGCACTTCCCAGGGCAATTACAAATATTCCCCCTAGGACTTGAACTACTGAAAGTCCATAGCTATCTGGAGTTGGCATTAACGGGGTCATGACATCTATCGAAACTGAAACCAAGATGATATTAAATACCGTGCCGATTCCAACCTTCAGTCGCAATGGAATCCAAAGCAACATGACACCAACCGAGATGTAAAAACTGGTCCAACCAATTGAGTCACCTGTGAGATTTTGAATCCCTTGAGCTAAAACAGTTCCAGGCGTTTGCCCGATGTCAGCTGTGATTAAGAGTGCTTCACCAGTTCCGTACAACCAGTTTCCAGCAATCATAAAGAACATGGTCCGTGGCCGAGCTTTCCACATTGAACCTGAAGTGCTCCACGAAGTTGTAGGAACTGTTCGTGATGGTTTAAGCCATTTACTCGATGTTGACATCGGAGTTAAATGATGTTCTTTTCGGGACGCAATTCGCCGCCTGAAGAAAATCGATCATTACTCAATGGTGAGATGTCAACAAATGGAGTTTTGCCCAAATACATATCTCGCAAGATTTCACCAATTGCTGGTCCTTGCAAGAAGCCATGTCCGCTGAATCCCGTTGCATACAGGAATCGAGAAACGCCTTCCCATTCGCCCATGATTGCATTGTGATCCGGAGCTACGTCATACAAGCCGGCCCAACCACTTGCAGCGCCAAGTTCAAGTAAGCGTGGTGCGCGAACATCGGCTAGCTCGCCAATCTTTTCTAAGAAGTTTGGATCGCGGCGAATGTCCCAGGAGTAATCAACTGTCTTGTCGGAGAAACCCATAAGCATTGCATTACCCTCACGGTGCCAATACAGCGAAGTTGAGTAATCAATTGTGAAAGGCATATCTTTGGGCACATCATCAAAGTCCGCTGTCAGTGGTTCGGTGATCAAAAGTTCACGACGAAGTGGCTGAACTGGAATTTCTAAACCAACCATGGCACCTATGGTTGGTGACCAAGCTCCAGCACAGTTGATGACAGTTTTCGTTTTAACTTTTCCAGCTGAAGTTGTAACACTAACAATCTGACCATCAACAACTTCGACGTCAGTAGCTTCAGTCTGAGTCATCACAATAGCGCCGTGCTTGCGTGCGCCTGATGCGTATCCCAGGACAACTGACTCTGGGGTGCAGTAACCATCATTAGGAGTAAATGAGGCTGCAAGAATTCCATCAATTTCTAGAAGTGGGTTGAGCTCTTTGGCTTCTTCTGGAGTCAACATGCGAGACTCCACGCCAGCCGCATTATGTAGCACAGTTGATTTCTCAAACAGTGCAACGTCTTCGGGCGTTGAAAGTGCAAACATATAACCCGGTCGATGCAGGTCAATTTCTTGACCAGGGCGGTTTGGAAAATCAGCTAACAGATCAAGGGAACGAGCGCCCATTGCAATGTTCAGTTCATCAGAGAAGTTGGCACGAACGCCCCCTGCGGCTTTTGAAGTTGAGCCGCTAGCTAGATCGTTTTTCTCAACGAGAAGAACGCTAACGCCAGCTTCTGCCAAGTGGAATGCAGCTGAGGCGCCCATGACGCCACCGCCGACTACAACTACATCTACTTCTTCTGGAAGGTTAGCCATAAATGGACTCCTTAGATCTTGAAGTCTGGATTGTGAGGCACTTCTTCGTTGTCCATTTGAGCTTTCTGAAGTTTGCCAGACCAATCCCAGTTAAGTGACTGCCAACGAGTGAACACATCGAGAACCCAGATGCCGGACTGACGTGAGCCATTTCCACTCTTACCGTTTCCACCAAATGGAAGGTGAGCTTCGGCACCGGAAGTTGAGTTGTTGATTGAAAGCATGCCCGCTGAAATTCCTTCGCGGAAAGTCCATACTGTCTTTGGGTCGCTGGTGTAGATCGCAGCGGACAAACCGAAGCCATGATCATTTCCAAGTTCGATTGCTTCTTCAATTGTTGAGAAGCGACCAACTGTTACAAGTGGACCAAAGGTTTCAGTGTTGTAAAGCGCGTCTTCTTTCTTGATGCCAGCAACGATTGTTGGGTGCACAAACACGCCAGCTTCTGGATCGCCAACGAAACCCTCACGTGGATTGTCTTTTGTGATTCGACCAATTCCAGTTGAACCAAGCACGGTGTGATGTGGCTGAATCATCTTTAAGTTCTCTTCATGAGTTGCAAGATACTTCTCGGCAATCATTGGACCGAACAGAACATCTTCCATTGGGTCGCCAACTTTTGAGCTGGCGACCTTATCTGCGTACATCTTTAGGAACTTGTCATAAACCGAATCGTGGATCCACAAAGTTCCAAGTGAAGTACAACGCTGACCTGCAGTTCCGAAACCTGCGAACAATGCACCATCAAGAGCTAGATCTAGATCTGCATCCGGCATGATGATCATCGGGTTCTTGCCACCGAGTTCTAGACATGCGCTCTGGATGTATTCGCCTACCTTTGCACCAATTAGACGACCAACTTCAGTTGAGCCAGTGAAGCCCACTTTGTTAATGGTGCCTTCATCTAGACCCTTAACCATGCCTTCGAAGGTTTCTTTACCTTCTGCGACAACGGTGATCAAAACATCTTTTGGTACACCTGCGGCATGGAAGATCGCAGTCATTGCTTCGGCAACAGCTGGTGTGTATTCCGAAGGCTTCCAAACTACTGAGTTTCCAGTAAGCAGCGCAGGGATGATGTACCAAGATGGCACAGCGGCTGGGAAGTTTCCAGCAGTGATGATGAATGCAGTACCAACTGGCATGCGGAAAGTGAATAAGTTCTTGTTTGGCATTTCACTTGGAACGGTTTGACCGTATAGACGGCGGCCTTCACCAAGGAAGAAATCACAGGTATCAATTACTTCTTGGACATCGCCAAGTGCTTCGCGGTAAACCTTGCCCAT
>JBIIMD010000087.1:0-4183 GCA_044232525.1 Candidatus Nanopelagicales bacterium
TGGTTACGTTGTCAAACAGTGTTGGTCCGATGAAGTAACCCTCACCATCGCTGTCTGGAACTACGTCGCGGCCATCAACAACAACAGTCGCGCCTTCGGCAACACCCGTGTCGATGTATCCCTTGACTTTGTCGCGGTGAACGCCAGTAACAAGTGGACCCATGTCAGTGCCACGAGTTCCATCGCCAGTCACGATCTTGCCCATGCGATCTTCAATCTTTGAGATCAAGTCATCAGCGATTGGGCCAACTGCAACAAGTGCGGAGATTGCCATGCAGCGCTCGCCGGCAGAACCAAAGCCAGCGTTAACAGCTGAGTCAGCTGCAAGGTCTAGGTCAGCATCTGGAAGCACGACCATATGGTTCTTTGCCCCACCTAGTGCCTGGATGCGCTTGCCATTTGCAGTTCCGGTTTCGTAGATGTACTTCGCGATCGGAGTTGAGCCAACAAAGCTAACGGCCTTGATGTCTGGATGAGTAAGGATGCGATCGACTGCTTCCTTGTCACCATGCACAACGTTGAAGACGCCATCTGGAAGACCAGCGTCTTTCCACATCTGAGCGATGAAGTTCTGAGCGCTTGGATCCTTTTCAGATGGCTTAACAATTACAGAGTTACCCGCTGCAATTGCAATTGGGAAGAACCACATTGGAACCATGGCTGGGAAGTTAAACGGAGAAATAATTCCAACAACACCCAGTGGCTGGCGAATGCTGTAAACATCTACGCCAGTTGAAACGCTTTCCGAATATCCACCCTTAAGAAGGTGTGGAATGCCACAAGCAAACTCAACAACTTCTTGGCCACGCATTACTTCACCAAGAGCATCGGACAATACCTTGCCATGCTCGGCGGTGATGATCGCAGCAAGTTCTTCCTTACGAGCGTTCAAGATTTCGCGGAATGCAAAAAGAGTTGTGACGCGCTTGGAAAGCGATGTGGCAGCCCATTCGGCGCCAGCGCGCTTAGCAACGGCAACGGCTTCATCCATGTCTGCAGTTGATGCAAAATCAACGGTTCCGGACAATTTGCCAGTTGCAGGGTTATAAACCTCACCAGTTCGAGCTGCTTTACCCGTCCAAAGCTTGCCGTCGATCCAGTGCGTGATGTGGTTAGTCATGGTTTCTCCTTGTTGCGGTAATACCCAAATCTAGTGGGTGGAGCACGGGGTGTGCGAGGTAGGTTATGTCCATGACTGAAATCCGCTCAATTGTCGTATCCACTCAAGAAACCTTGCGGGAAAGTGGCACTTCAGTGTCCCCGGCTACCGTCAAGGTAATTGCCGCCGCAGTGGTAACCAATCCCCTGGCTGGCAAGGCTTTAGTTCAGGATCTAACTGAGCTGGAAATGATGAGTATCGAAGTAACTGCGATTCTGGCCGATCGGGCTGTAAAGGCACTCGAAGCCTTAGGCCTAAGTACTGCCGACATCCGCGGCTATGGCAAGGGTGCAATCGTAGGAACTGACGGCGAACTTGAACATACTGCTGCAGTTCTGCATCCACGCTTTGGCGCATCAGTTCGCGCTGCTATTGGTGGCGGCGCAGACATAATTCCTGGCACCAAGAAAGTTGCTGGACCAGGCGCATCAATAACAATGCCAATTGGTAACAAAGATGATCGTTGGGAATTTGATGACATGGATTCTGCGGAAATCACAATTGGTGATGCCCCGCGTGCCAACGAAATGGTTATTGCGATCGTTTACTCAGTCGGCGGTCGTCCACACGCACGCGTAACGAAGGTGAAGTAAATGTTTAAAGCGATAATTCTGTTAAAGCGTCGCGACGACATGACACATGATGACTTTAAGCAATGGTGGCTAGTTGATCACTCAAAGAAGGCTGCAACCTTGCCAGGAGTTCGAAAGATTGTTTTCAACCTTGCCGATGATGGCAGTGCTTATGACGGAGTTTCTGAACTATGGTTTGATTCCAAAGAAGATTTTGAAGCAGCTTATGCAACTGAAATTGGTAAAAGCGTTGCAGCGGACTCACTAGCCCACCTTTCTGCTCGTGAACGCATGCTCGTAATTGAAAATGACATCCTTTAACAGATAGAGAGTTAGAAAATGCCTGCCGAAATCCGTGGAATTCTTGCTGCGATCACTACTCCATTTACTTCAGATGGCAGCGCACTTGATGAACCTGCCATGCATGCCCAAATCAATCGACTAGTTGATGCTGGAATTCACGGCGTAGTTCCAACTGGCACTACTGGTGAGTTCATGACACTAACTCCCCAGGAATACCGTCGAGTTTTCGAAGTTGTTAATGATTCTGCTGCAGGTCGTTGTCATGTATTTGCAGGTGTTGGTTCTACTTCGACTGCAGAAGCAATCTCACTGGCCAAGCATGCAGAGAAATCAGGTTCGACGGGAATCATGCTGTTGCCGCCGTTTTATGCAGCCCCTAACTTTGCTGAGCTCCAGGTTTTTATGCGCTCAGTAGCCGAATCAATTTCTATTCCAGTTATGTACTACAACATCCCAAGTTCAACTGGCGTAACGCTTAACGCCGAACAAATCGCACAACTCGGAGAAATCCCTGGTGTTAATTACCTCAAGGACACTTCCGGCGATGCCGTGACAATGGCTGATCTATTGGCTAATCGCTCAGACAAGATCAAAGCCTTTAACGGTTGGGACACTCTGACTTTCTTTGGTCTAGCCAGCGGCGCTGAAGCTTCGGTTTGGGGAACGGCAACAGTCATTCCAGAATTAGCTGTTGCGCTCTACAACGCGCTTACAGTCGATAATGATCTGAATGCTGGCCGAGAACTTTGGAAAAAGATCTGGCCGATTTGTGACTTCTTGGAATCAGTTAACTACTACGCAGGTATCAAGGCTGGGTGTGAACTAATTGGCGCGAGTGTTGGACCGGTTCGCCCACCAGGACTGCCACTATCTGCCGAGCAAAAAGCTCATTTCGCCAAACTACTTAACGCGGCTGGAGTAAAGACGGTTTAACTATGGCTGAAAAACTGATTATTGAAACTATTGACGCTCACGCCGAAGGTGAAGGCGGTCGCGTAATAACCAACATGGCTCACCTTGTTAAAGGTGAGACTATGAAAGAGCGCTTTGATTACTGCGTGGCTAATCTGGATTGGTTCCGCCACGCAATCTTGCACGAACCTCGTGGCTATCCAGCACTATGCGCCGTGTTTATTCTTCCAGCAGTAAACGTAGGTTCTGATTTTGGAATCATAGTTCTTGAGCAGGGTGGCTTTACAGCAATGTCCGGCAGTAACACAATGTGTGCAGTAACAGCTGCACTCGAAAAAGGCATCGTAAAGATGCAAGAACCAGAGACCACTGTCACTATCGATACCGCAGTTGGAACTATCTCCGTTCTGGCGCGCTGCAAAGGTGGCAAGGTTCTCGATGTTGCCATTCGTAATGTTCCCGCCTTTACGGTTTACATCGACAAAGTCGTTGACGTTCCTGAATATGGTCCAATTCCAATTGACTTAGTTTTTGGTGGACAGTTTTTTGCGCAGACCAACATTGCCAACGTTGGTCTTGAGATCAAGCCAGAAAATGCCAAAGCAATCACGCGTGCTGGTGCTGCCATTAAGTACGCAGTTAACAAGCAACTTCAGTTTGAACATCCTGAGAACCCAAGCATCAACAAAGTCGGAATTGTGATTTTGCACAACGGTGATCGCGAGCCAGGTAAGCAAGCCCGCAACTCTGCAGTGCTAACCGGAGACAACCTCACGGAGAATCCGGATACCTGGACTGGAATGCTCGATCGCTCTCCTTGTGGCACTGGAACTTCAGCTCGGATGTCAGGTCTTTACACTCGCAGACAACTTGCAATCGGTGAGGAGTTCTCGCACATGAGCTTCTTGGGAACCAAGTTCTTTGGCCAAGTTAGTGATCCAACCAAGGTTGGTCAGTACGAGGCAGTTGTGCCAACTATTCGTGGCAGTGCTTGGGTAACGGGCGTGGCAACTTGGGAGATCGATCCAACTGATCCATTCCAAACTGGATATACATTGGGCGACATTTGGTAACTCGGCATTAAATAAGCCAGCCTGTTGGGCGCCTAGCAAAAACTTCTGAGGAAAGACTAAGGAGTGAGCGTCGGTCCCCAGATTTCATGCTGATCCGCAGGATCTGCATACTGAAATTGGGGACGCGAGCGGAGCGTTTTAACGAAGAAGGTTTTTGCAGGCGA
>JBIIMD010000024.1:0-14111 GCA_044232525.1 Candidatus Nanopelagicales bacterium
TCTTTCTGGGATGGCACGACGTCGCAAAGATGATCGCGATGGAACAACCTGGAATCCAGGCCAACCAATTCTCGATGGACGCTGATTACCTTTTCTGATGTAACACTTGACGTTACTAACGTAAAGCGTTACTATTTGTAAATGATTGTTTCATTTGCTGATAAAGCCACTGAATCGATCGCAAATGGCAAAAGAGTTCCCAGGTTTGCCTTTATTGAAAAAGCTGCACGAAGAAAACTTAGGATGCTTGAGATCGCAGGCAGCCTAAGTGACTTAAGAGTGCCGCCAGGAAATCGCTTAGAAAAACTAAATGGTGACTGGAATGGTTACTTCAGCATCAGAGTAAATGATCAGTGGCGGATTTGCTTCCAATGGACCCAGCAGGGACCGCGAGAAGTTCAAATCGTTGACTATCACAACTAAAGGAGAGGTTATGGCGAAAACAATTACAAATTTAGATCCAGTTACTCCTGGAGAAATTCTTTGGGAAGAATTTTTAGTTCCAATGAATATCAGTCGGTATCGGTTGGCGAAAGAAATTGGCGTACCAGCACAGCGTATCGGTGACATTGTTATGGGCAAACGATCAATTACTGCGGACACTGATTTGCGCCTGTGTAAGTTTTTTGGCTTGTCTGAAGGATATTGGATGAGGGCTCAAGCCGCCTGTGACTTAGAGATTGCAAAGAGTGCTATCGAGGCTGAACTAGAAAAAATAATCCCAATCTCGTCATGATTGTCAAGTATTAATCAATAATTTCCGACGTACTATGTAAATAAGCACCAATCAAGATGCATACTGCAGGGGCTTTGAAAGAAAGATGGTTCTCGTGGAAATTCTGTTTTGGATTCTGGCCGCTGTTCTAGTGCTTTCCGGCATCAAAAAAATCTTTAATGGTGAGGTTTTATTAGGCATTGTGTTCATCGTCGTTGGGTTAGTAGTTGGACCAGGTGGAACGAGCCTTTTCGTTTAACTGAACTTCCCTAGGCGAAGGGAATCTAAATGATTCCCTTATCAAGACCAGTTAGAACTTCTTGGGCTCTTACACGCAGCTCAGGCAAATCACTCAATCGCTTCAAACCATTGACCTGCTGACCCATTCGATGGTTCTTTGCGAAAGCCTCTTTATGTCGATCGAGGAAATCCCAGTACAAGGTTGTGAATGGGCAAGCGTTGTCTCCAACCCGAAGTTTTGGATCGTAATGACAGCCCTTACAAGATTGCGTCATCCGATTTATGTAAGCACCACCTGCTGCATATGGCTTAGTCATTAACTTGCCACCATCGGCATGCAGGCCCATTCCGATCACATTTGGAACCATTACCCATTCACTGGCATCAATGAATTGTTCGCGCATCCAATCCAGGAACTCAATCGGCTTGGTTCCGGTAATTAGGGCTAAGTTACTCAGAATCATGAGCCTTGGGATGTGATGAGTCCAAGCACGCGTCTCAATGTCGGACACGATGGACTTCACACAATTCATTTTGGTCTTTGTTGAATCCTGAAACAGGGGAAGTAACTTTCGCTCGGCACCTAGTTGATTGTTTTCTCTGTACTCAGCGCCCAAGTGCCAATACATTCCGTTTAGGTATTCGCGCCAACCAATGATTTGTCGAACGAATGCTTCGACTGAACCAATTGGCGCACGTCCTGCGTGGTATTCAAGCAAAACTGCATCGATTACTTCAGAGGCATGCAGCAAGCCATTGTTTAGGTATGGACTTAGCAAAGAATGATGCAGCGCCCAACTATCAGCCGATACGGCATCTTCATATGGTCCGAAGTCAACCAAGCTGGTTTTGATGAAGTGCGCTAACTGCGCCAGTGCCCCAACTCGAGTAGTAGCCCAAGTTTTAGTTGGCTGCATGTCTAGCTCTGCACACACTTCGAGATCGATTTCATCCCGTTCATGTTCTAAATACTTTGGCCAGGTGTAGTTCTTGGGTGGCGGGAGTCGGTTGTCTTTATCAAAGTTCCACTCACCAGTATCTGGCTTTCCGTTTTCGACCATTATGTTCAGGCGGATTCGCTGCGCTCGATAAAAAGTTTCCATCAGAAACGACTTTTGTTTATCCGCCCATGTTTTGAAATCAACTCGTGAGGTTAGAAAGAAATCATTAGCGACGTATTGCACCCCAAATTCCTGAAGCTGGCTGTATTGCCGAAAGGAAGATGGCTCAGCCGCATGGATTGGAAGTTCGCCTAACTTATTCTTGACTTCAGTCAGGCCATCAATAGTTGTTGGGCTTTTCAGGTAAGTAACTTCGTATCCAGCTTGCTCAAGCTCTTTGGCAAAGTGCCGTGCGGAAGAAATCAAAAAGAATAAGCGCTCGTTATGCCATGGTCGACCCGTAGTCATTCGGGCACTTTCAATGATCACAACATGATCAGTCTTGGGATCTGAATCCTTCAATACGCCGTAGTTGATATTTAGGTGATCAAAAGGAATGTAAAGGATTCGCATTGTCATTTTGACTTGCACTTCTCAGAGCAATACTTAACGTTGTCCCAATCGCGTTGCCATTTTTTGCGCCACTCAAATTCCAGTCCACAGGTGATACAGGTTTTTGGAGCAAAACCATTTTTAGTTTGCGCGATGCGAGGCATGGGTCAAATATAGATCGAATCGAGGCGCCATGACTTTGGGTAGACAAAGATAATTCTTTGGCCATATTGGTACGCCCGGAGGGAATCGAACCCCCAACCGACAGGGTAGAAACCTGTTGCTCTATCCGTTGAGCTACGGGCGCGTTGCTAGCGGGTAACCCACGAGCGATCCAATTCTATCGGCGCGAAACCACTCCCGTTTTTCGCACGTTAGACTCATGCTCATGGCTGAGTTCATTTATACCCTTGCAAAAGCACGTAAAGCCCACGGTGACAAGGTCATTTTGGATGACGTAACCCTGTCCTTCTTACCTGGCGCCAAGATTGGTGTGGTTGGGCCTAACGGAGCCGGTAAGTCCACATTGTTAAAGATCATGGCTGGCGTTGAAAAGATTTCTAATGGTGATGCCATGCTTTCGGCTGGCTACACAGTTGGCATGCTTGCCCAAGAACCAGACCTTGATGACTCCAAGAATGTAATTGAGAACGTGCAGGAAGGTGTTGCTGAGACTATGGCAATGCTGGCTCGCTTCAATGAAGTGTCTGCACAAATGGCGGATCCAGATGCTGACTTCGATGCCTTGATGGCTGAAATGGGAACTCTACAAGAAGCTATCGATCACAAGAATGCTTGGGATCTTGATAACCAACTTGAGCAGGCAATGGATGCACTTCGCTGCCCACCAAGTGATGCAGATGTCAGCGTTCTTTCTGGTGGTGAGCGCCGCCGCGTTGCCCTTTGCAAACTTTTGTTACAGCAGCCAGATCTATTGCTTCTAGATGAACCAACTAACCACCTTGATGCCGAGAGTGTTAATTGGCTAGAACAGCATTTAGAGAAGTACCCAGGCACCGTAATTGCAATTACCCACGATAGATACTTCCTAGACAACGTGGCGCAGTGGATTCTTGAACTTGATCGTGGTCGCGCTTACCCATACGAAGGTAACTACTCAACATATTTGGAAAAGAAGCAAGCTCGCCTAAAGGTAGAAGGCGCTAAAGATGCAAAGCTTTCTAAGCGCTTACAGGATGAACTTGAATGGGTGCGCTCAAACGCGAAAGCTCGCCAGACCAAAAGTCGCGCTCGTCTTGATCGCTACGAAGAGATGGCTATCGAAGCTGAAAAGACTCGCAAGATGGACTTTGAAGAAATTCAGATTCCACCTGGCCCACGTCTGGGTAACGTCGTAATCGAAGCTGACAAACTTGGTAAAGGTTTTGGCGATCGCATATTGATGGATGATTTGTCATTTACCTTGCCGCGTAACGGCATCATCGGTGTGATCGGACCTAACGGTGTTGGTAAAACCACGTTGTTCCGCATGATTGTTGCAGCTGCTGAAGGGGATACCAGTGATCCCTCAACTCAGCCAGACTCCGGAACCCTTCGGGTTGGCGAAACCGTAAAGCTTTCCTACGTTGACCAGAGTCGCTCCGGCTTAGATCCTGCTAAGAATGTTTGGGAAGTTGTCTCTGACGGTCTTGACTGGATTAAAGTTGGCGCAGTTGAAATGCCATCCCGTGCTTACATTGGTGCATTTGGTTTCAAGGGTCCAGATCAGCAAAAGCCATCTGGCGTGCTGTCGGGTGGTGAGCGAAACCGCTTGAACCTTGCCCTTACTTTGAAACAGGGTGGAAATCTATTGCTTCTCGACGAACCAACTAACGATTTAGATGTTGAAACCCTTGGATCGCTGGAAAATGCTCTCCTTGAATTTCCTGGTTGTGCTGTGATCACCTCTCACGATCGCTGGTTCCTAGACCGGATTGCAACCCACATCTTGGCTTATGAAGGCGACTCGCAATGGTTCTGGTTTGAAGGAAACTTCGAGTCTTACGAAAAGAACAAAATTGACCGCCTTGGTGCTGATGCTGCTCGCCCACATCGCGCAACGTATCGAAAACTAACTCGAGGCTAATTTACAATAATCGGAATGTTTACACCTTAAGTTCACACTCTGTTAACACTTAGTTGGTTTTGGTGTGTCATGTTTGTGTCATGAGAGATGTAATCAAATCAGGTGTTGTTAAGCCTTGGATTACCAGAAACATCGCCCTCGTTGCGCATGACAATCAAAAGGCAGAGTTGCTCGACTGGAGCAGGCAAAATCGTCGCTTGCTATCCAGGCACAATCTGTTCGCAACTGGAACAACTGGCTCGTTGTTAGCTGAAGCACTCGACTTACCGGTAAATCGTTACTTAAGTGGTCCACTCGGTGGAGATCAGCAAATTGGAGCTGCAATCGCCGAAGGCAAGATCGATATCCTGGTGTTCTTTTGGGATCCACTCGAACCACAACCCCATGACCCAGATGTTAAGGCGCTACTGCGGATTGCGACTTTATGGAACGCTGGCATTGCAGTTAACCGAACAACTGCTGACATGTTGATCACATCGCAGTTGTTTGAAGCTGACTTTCCAACTAAGCGGCCACAATTCAACGCAAACGGTAATAAAACCGACCTTGTTGGAGCGCAATAGTCAACCGATACGCTAGAGGCATTAATCCTCGTTAAGGCAGGTATTCGGTGGCAGCGCTAACAATTCCAGTGCATCTGCGCTGGGGAGACATGGATATCTTCAAACACATAAATAACGTTGCCTATGTTGGCTACTTAGAAGATGCACGTGTGTCACTGTTAGCACAAGCAGGCTTTGCCCCGGACTTAGATGGTTTTGGCCAGTTGGTTGTTCGTCACGAAATTGATTACGTTAAGCCGTTAGTATTCCAACCAGAACCACTTGAAATGACGGTCTGGATTGAATCGATGGGTAATACCTCATACGTGATCGCATACTCGATGCACGATGGCGATGTTGAATACTTGCGCGCAAAAACCACGATGGTTTGCATGGATATGGAACGCGGTCGGCCTGGCCGAATCCCAGCCGAGCTTCGGGAAACCTACACCCGATTAATGCAAAGTTAGGGTGTATTCACCAAGCTGTGGGCCGCTGAAACTAGGTAAGTCCAAAGTTGGTCACGTAAAGCCTCGTCCATTTCGAGCTGGGAAAGTGATGCATGCATGTGGTAAATCCATCTATCTCTAGCATCATCATCGATTACAAATGGCATATGACGCATCCGAAGCCTTGGGTGCCCGCGTTCTGCCTGGTAAATGGATGGGCCACCCCAGTATTGCTGTAGGAAAAGCGTTAGATGCCTACGAGATTCAGTTAGATCTTGATCGACATACATTGGACGTAAAACTTCGTCGGACTCAATTCCAACATAAAAGCCATCAACTAATTTGACGAAGAATTCTTCGCCACCGACAGCATCAAAAAGTGATTGTTCCACGCCTCTAGTTTGCCGTATTAAGTTCTTTGGCCCTTGCATCTAGTTCGGCAGCAGCTTTTGTGATGTTTCGAGTCATCGAACCAAACACAAAGCCATGGAAAGGCCAAACTGACCACCAATATGCATGACCTGCCAAGCCCTTTGGATGATAGATCGCATGCTGGTGGTACATGGTTTCGCCAGCGTCATTCTTTTCCACGCGAAGTTCCAACCAGGCAAGCCCAGGCATATGCATCTCGGCCCGAAGTCTTAGTAAATCGCCTGGAATACATTCTTCCACGCGCCAAAAATCTACTATTTCACCAGCAAGTAATTTGTTTGGGTCTCGTCGCCCACGACGAATTCCTGGTCCACCGAAAAATCTATCTATGAGTCCGCGAGTTTCCCACG
The DNA here is from genome assembly GCA_044232525.1 of Candidatus Nanopelagicales bacterium. Taxonomy (GTDB): domain Bacteria; phylum Actinomycetota; class Actinomycetes; order S36-B12; family UBA5976; genus UBA5976. The sequence goes on from JBIIMD010000024.1 coordinate 6,308, forward strand.
CCAACGGGAAGGAATACCAGCCATTTTCGCCTCCGATTCCCTCAATGATTTTCCAAAGAGATTCTGGCGTTGAATTCGAAGGGACGTATCGATCATCGGTATATAGCGAGCCACCAGCCCAATCTGGATCGGTTGGAAGAGGATCACTTGGCTCTCCAGGCATTGAAGCCGAAGACCATCGAGACCTGACGTTTGCTTGGCGAATTCGAGTTAGCGCTATGGCAACAGCATCTTCAAATCCCATTAAGCCTTCAGGTGGATCTGGAATGTATTGCTTAATGTCGTGTTCAGCGCAAATAACTTCAGTCTTCAAGCTATCAACTAATGGTCGAGCAATATTTTTTGGAACTGGTGTAACCAACCCAATCCAGCGCGCAGATAGTCCAGGGGAGAGCAGATTGATTGGCAGAATTAATCGCTTACGTAGGCCCGCTACTTTGGCATAGCCATGCATCATTTTTTGATAGGTCAGCACATCAGGGCCACCGATGTCGAATGTTCGATTCAGGCCTTCAGGCAAGTTACGAGCTTCGATTAGGTAGCGCAAAACATCCCGCACAGCAATTGGTTGAATTTTTGTTCGTACCCATCTTGGCGTAATCATCGCTGGTAGGCGTTCAGTTAGATAGCGAAGCATTTCAAAGGAGAGACTTCCGGAACCGATAATGACTGCTGCGCCAAATGCAATAGTTGGTACCCCTGAATTAATAAAGATGTTTCCAACTTCTGCGCGTGACCTCAAGTGTGGAGAAAGTTTTGGATCATTCTGCAGACCACCGAGGTAAACAATTCGTCCAACGTTGTTGGCCTTGGCTGCTTGCGCAAAGACACTTGCCGTATTGCGTTCGGTTTCTTCAAAGTCACCAGAACTACCAATTGCATGGATCAAGTAATAGGCAACGTCAACATCTCGCAAAGCTTCATCACAAACATCAGGATTATCTGCAGTTCCACTTACGATTTCAACTTGGTTGTACCAAGGGTGCTGAGCGATACGCTCGGGATGCCTGACTAAGACTCGGACTCGAACCCCTTCTTCAAGTAGCCGGGGGATCAAGCGGCCACCGATGTATCCGGTAGCTCCAGTAACTAGACAGAGTTGTGACATACCTAAGTGTTACGGATTTTCAGCCCTCGCGCAGGTCGGGGTACTTACTTTTCCCAGGTGGTGTTTTGGCTGAAGTTCGCCACGTTCAAGATTTCGCCATTTCTGATGTACCAAAGTACTCCAGCCTCATCGCGAACCCGCGTGGTTCGCAGTGCCACGGCTTCAACCCTGCCCTTTACTGTTCCGATTTCTACTTCATCGCCAATTCCGTACTGGTCCTCAACAATCAAGAAAATTCCAGAAATGTAATCCTTAACCAAGGTCTGAGCACCAAAGCCAAGTGCAACTCCAGCGATTCCAGCGCTGGCTAAGAGTGGCGCAATGTTCACTCCAACAACGGTTAACGACATCAAAATCGCGGTGCCCCAAATGATTACTGAAGTCATGGTGTTCAAGACCGTTGAAATCGTGGAACTTCTTTGATCTCGACGATCGCTCGAGCCAAAGGCCTGTCGAATAACGCGGTTACTAGTCCGCACTAACAAGAAGCGCACTATAAATGCAACCAAGAAAATGATGATGATTCTTAAAGGTTCCCCCAGGAACCAATCCGGCAATCCTAAATTAGTCATATCTCTAGTTTGGCGGCAATCTCCATAATTGTCATGGGTCGCAATCGTGTCGAGAAATATCTGTCGTAAACTACAGACATGACGAGAAGAATTCGCCGTTTTTGGGCCGCCACATTAGCCGTTTCAGTATTGGCGGTTGCCTCAGTTTCACCGGCAATTGCCGAAGCAACTAAGCGTGATGATGGCGACGAGCCTGGCGAGCCAATGGGTACGCTGAACGCAATTCTGTGGTTCGTAGTTTTGCCGTTGGCGATCTATGGAATTATTGCGCTACTTACCATGGGACCGAGCTGGACAAGTGCGGCTCGCAAATCAACTCGTGGTGGCTACTTGGATGACCCAACACTTTCAGATCGCCAAGTAACCGAAAGTGAACGTTCACAAATCAGCAGTTATTAACTGTGTAAATTTTAGTTATTTCACGTCAACAGATTGACAGCGAAGTGATCTCGCCACGTTGTCGCGCAATTCCCGAATTAATCTAATTGCACCAACGTCAACCGAGCTGGCGATAAAGGCATCAGCCTTTGCCAAAATTTCAGGTGACCCAAGTAGTGACGGGAACAAACCTAAAGTTAAGGTCTGTGCGATTTCATTGGTTCGAGTTTCCCAAACTTCTGCAATTACCTTGAAGTATTTATCGACAAATGGTTCCAGCAATTCGCGCTGATCTGGCTGCGAAAATCCTCCAACGGTTGACTCAAGTAACGCATTGGCAAGATTTGTATCTTCAATTACCGACTTCCAGGCGATCAACTTAGCCTGTGCTGTTGGGATACCAGCGCGAGCTGACGCAGCTTGCCGCTGACCGCCGGCGGTATTGTCGCGCTCAAGTTCTTGATCAATCGCAGTTTCTGGCAAATGCCCTAAGGCAACTAGGCGAGCAACGAGTTGCCAACGCAAGTCAGTGTCAACCTCCAAGCCAGCCGGGGTAGAGCTGCCATCTAGCCAGCCAGCGATGAGCGAAATGTGGTCTTTCGTCCTGGCAATGCCGGCAATGTTTTTAACAAACGCGAGTTGATGATCGCTGCCAGCCTCAGTTTTAGCAAGTGCCTCGATCAGTGATGCAGCTAATGCATCACGATTAGCAGCTCGGTTTGCTGGGTTTCCAAATTGTTCAATCGCGGATCGAGCTTGCAACAATAATTGCTGTGCCACGCCAATTTCAATACTGCCTAAATCTGCACCAAGAATCATGTTGAGGTAATCAGTGGTGCTCATTTCGGCATCACGTGTCATATCCCACGCAGCGCCCCAAATCAATGCTCGCGAAACGCTGTCTTCGATATCACGCAAACCTGTGGCAGAAGTCTTTGCTGATTTTTCATCTAAGCGAATCTTTACAAAGGTGTAATCACCGTCATTTAGCAAGAGAAGATCAGCAGCAGGCATGCCAGCTAGTTCTGGGACTTCAGTTCGAGCGCCATCTATATCGATTGCAATTCGGCTATCGCGCTTGATGGCAGAGCCAGATCGGTTATACAAGCCAATTCCGATGTGATGTGGGCGAAGAAGTTGATCCACGCCTTCAGGAGCAACTGGCGGTTCTTGAATAACTACAACAGATTTGTATTTTCCATCTTCGATTTCAATTTCTGGCCGAAGCGTATTCACACCAGCAGTTTGTAGCCAGCGCTGCGTCCAATCCTTTAGAGATCGACCGCTTGCCGCTTCGAGTTCTACTAACAAGTCAGTTAACTCGGTATTTCCCCAAGCATGCTTCTTGAAGTATTTCCGGATCCCAGCGAAGAATGCATCCTCGCCAACCCATGCAACTAGTTGACGTAGGGCAGAGGCGCCTTTTGCGTAAGTGATGCCATCAAAGTTAACTTCAACGGCATCAAGATCAAACATGTCTGCCACGATTGGATGAGTTGTTGGAAGCTGATCTTGACGGTAACCCCAAGCCTTGCGCTGATTCACAAAGTTAACCCACGCTTCGGTGTATTGAGTTGCCTCAACTGATGCATGGTGCGCAGCCCATTCAGCAAAACTCTCGTTTAGCCATAGGTCATCCCACCACTTCATGGTTACAAGATCGCCAAACCACATGTGAGCCATTTCATGCAGCACTGTGTTCGCGCGCTGTTCGTAAGTTGCGCGCGTTACCTTGCTTCGGAAAACATAACTTTCGTGGTGAGTAACACAACCTGCATTTTCCATGGCACCAGCATTGAACTCTGGAACGAATAACTGATCGTATTTTTCAAATGGATATCCATAATCGAAAGCGTCTTCAAAGTACTTGAACCCCTGCTTCGTGACAGTGAATAAATCCTCTGGATCTAGATACTCAGAAAGCGAACTACGACAGAAAAGTCCCAAGGGATAAGTTCCAAATTTTCCTTTGTACTCATCGCGGACTTCGTAGTAAGGGCCAGCCACGATCGCAGTGATGTACGTAGACATCTTCTTTGTGGCAGAAAACTCCCATTTGGCAATTCCATCTCTGATAGCAACAGGTGCTGGAGTTGGAGAATTGCTAGTTACCTTCCAATGATCTGGAGCGGTAACAGAAAAAGTAAACGTTGCCTTTATGTCAGGTTGGTCAAAGCAAGCAAATACCCGACGCGCATCGGCAATCTCAAATTGGGTGTAAAGGTAAACCTCGTCATCAACTGGGTCAATAAAGCGATGCATGCCTTCGCCAGTGTTCATGTACGCGGCTTCGGCTTCGACAATCAGAACGTTGTGTGAACTTAAATTGCGTAGCGGAATTCGAAATCCGTCGTGAATTGAGGTATCTAATGACTCGCCATTTAGCTCAATCCGCTGCACCTTTGGAGCAATAACATCAATCCAAGTTGAGGTGCCTTCGCTGGCAGTGAAGTGCACAGTTGTGCGACTGCCAAAGGTGTCATCACGGGTAGATAGGTCCAGTTCCACGTCATAGTTTTGGGCCTGAACTTCCGCAGATCGTTCACTTGCTTCCAACCGACTGATGTTTGTGCTGGACATTAGTACTCCCGTTGATTTACTTAGATGACTCCATCTTGACACCTGTTACCAAGGCTTGCAGATGCGGGTCTAATCTGAATACATGACTGAAACTAAAGAGACTGTTGATTTTTGGTTTGACCCCATTTGCCCTTGGGCTTGGATTACCTCGCGTTGGATGCTGGAAGTTGAGCAAGTTCGACCAGTAACCACGAATTGGCATGTGATGTCTTTGGCGGTATTGAACGATGGTCGCGAACTTCCTGAGAAGTACATCGACTTAATGAACCGTGCCTGGGGACCAGTACGAGTAGTGATCGCAGCACAGCAGCAACATGGTGATGAGGTTGTTGGGAAGCTTTACACTGCGATGGGTACGCGCATTCATAACAACGATCGCAGCGATGATTACATTTCAGTAATTGCTGAATCGTTGGCTGAATGTGGGTTACCAGCAGAACTGATTAAAGCCGCTGACTCAACAGAATTCGACGCGGCGCTAAAGAAGAGTCATCACGAAGGCATGGATCCAGTTGGCATGGATGTGGGCACTCCTGTAATTCACGTCAATGGCACTGCGATATTCGGGCCGGTACTTTCGCCAATTCCTCGTGGCGAGGCAGCAGGCAAGCTTTGGGATGGAGTAGTTCTAGTTTCCGGCACTGAGGGCTTCTTTGAATTGAAGCGAACTCGCACCAGAGATCCAATTTTCGATTAAGTTTTGTTCAACGACAACAAGAGGTAAAAATGCGCGTTCATTTAGCTACTGATCATGCTGGACTTGAATTCAAGGACGCACTGACACAGCACTTAACAAGCAAGGGCTATGAAGTTGTAGATCATGGTGCATATGAATTTGACGCTGAAGATGATTACCCAGCGTTCTGCATTGCAGCAGCTGAAGCCGTAGCAGCTGAACCTGGCTCATTAGGCGTGGTATTCGGTGGCTCAGGAAACGGCGAACAAATCGCGGCCAACAAAGTTAAGGGCGTTCGCGCTGCGCTTGCGTGGAGTATCGCCACTGCTCAACTAGCCAAAGAACACAATGACGCAAATGTTGTGGGCATTGGCGCAAGGCAGCATTCTCAAGAGGACGCTTTTGCAATCATCGAAGCCTTTTTAGAAACTCCATTTAGCCAAGCTGAGCGTCATATCAGGCGCATTGGGCAGATCGGCGAATACGAATCTCGTTAGTGGTTACAAATGCAAGGTTGAGTTTTATCACCATTGCATCGCAAACAAGTTGCCATTGATGGTGCTACATCCATTGCTGGGCTTCGCTTAAAGAACCCTGTTGGCTTGAGCATGAATCCAATTCTTTCAACCGGCATGACTGGCCAGTCCTCAAGTCTTGGGATGTGATTGACGCCAAAGACGTACCACATCACAACATCCTTGTTAACAAGACTTCGATTCTGCTTAGTCCAACTTGGCAGTCCGGCACCACCTTCATGCTGAAATGGATATTCGCCAGCTGGATATCTTTCTTGCCTTCGGTTAGGTGTCACCCAGAGATGTTGATACATGAATCCAGCCCGCTTGCCGATAACAGAATCAGGAGAGGCGAGCGGGAAGGAGTTTCCTTCGGGAACTAACTTGAATCCGACAGATTTGTTCATGTGGTTCTTCTTGTTTGGATTTACGATCTTCCAATATCTGCTGGTCATCAAGTTCAGCATTCTGCCAGACATGCTTTCATTTTCAATTGGAGTCTCTTGAGTTATGTAGGCACCACCATGAATATTCTCTGGTCCCATTTCTTTTGCAACGGAATCAACTTCGATGACGGTATTTCTCTCACCATCAACATCTAAGTCCAGGCGCGCACAAAAAGTATGTTGATGATACGGAGCCCACAGACCTGGTTCAATTTCTGTGGCAGATGGATGATCAACGCCAGGGGTGTCGGAAAGCGTTAATACAATTCCCGTGAGCTTGGCTTCAAACTCTATGGAGCCATCTTGGTAGAAGTACCAAAAATATCCATATTCGTAATTATTAATTGTGACGATTGACGAAACCACAAAGCGTCGACCTCGTCGTACTTCCACGTGACCATCAATGTCGACGTGCTTCCACAAAATGCCATGGTCCTCTTCATGCATACAAATGGCATTTTTGATTTCCCGCACATCGCCCTCTGGCGTTAGAAGGTGGACATCTTTATACAAGATTTCGCCGAGGCAGTCACAACCAAGTGTTAGGGAGTTTGTGTAACTACCAAGACCAAACTCACCCGTATCGAAAGCATTCTTACGATAAGTACCTTGACTTGGATCACCATAAGGAATAACGAGCTCAGCAATTGACATGCGGTAACCGATTCTTCGCTCAACGCCATTGTCATCAAATCGAACATCATGAATTACTAAACCTTCCCGATGATCCCAGCCCACACGAAAGTTCCAGCGTTCCCAGCCAACGTTCCACCCATTAACCGTGCAGGAAGCTCCGTCTTTTTGAACAATCTGCAGATCATTTAATTTCACTCCGCCACCGGTTTGGGAAAGTCGGTAGTCACCTGGTGTCATCGGGATTGGAGTCACCCCACTGTCTTCAATTGCAACTACTTCTTCAGATTCCAAATCAACGATTGCGTAAAGTCCATTGATTGGGTGTGCGTACACATTTGATTCTGGAGTTGGCCGCAGCCACATTGGTGTCCAAACTAACCGCTTGCCATTGTCGAGGTGCTCAGGAATTTGTGCGCCGATTGGCCAGGTCTCGACATAGACCTGGGTGTCAGGATCGGTTATGCCTCGCAGCTTTAAAGCATCACGAACGCGAGTGTCTTTAAGAACTGCCTTAACTGCTAGTGCCGACTCAGTCATGACAACCGGAGCTTTTGCACCGGAGATCAAAGTCCAACTGATTGCAGCACCATTTGTAGTGAGTACACCTTCATAAACTTCCGAAGTAGGTCGATGCAGAAATGAGATGCGAACTGCTCGTTCCAGACTTGATTGCGGGTTCCAGCCAAGGACTTCTGCTTTGGAAGGCTCAGCCAATTGACAGGTGAGCAAAAAATATTTTGAATCAATGCCCCAAAGATCACGGGCATGCTGCATAACCGTTTCTAGTTCGATTTTTGATAACGGATCAAGTGGATGTGCTGCAGCGAGGGACATTAAATAAGTCTACGAGCGACTATTCAAAAGCGCCCAGGTTATCTGGTTATTGAGGTTCG
>JBIIMD010000088.1:0-4056 GCA_044232525.1 Candidatus Nanopelagicales bacterium
TAGAGGGCAAAGAATTGCCTGGCTTATCAGTCCTGGAGGACAACTAAATGGCACGCACCCCGTTAATGGCCGGTAATTGGAAGATGAACCTTAATCACATTGAGGCAATTGCACTTGTTCAGAAGCTTGCTTACACATTTAGAGCAGATGACTTCGCTGCTTTAGACGTTGCAGTTATCCCACCGTTCACTGACATCAGATCAGTGCAGACCTTGGTGGATGGAGACAAGTTGTTTTTGAAGTACGGAGCACAGGATATTGCCAAAGCAGATAAGGGTGCTTTCACTGGGGAGATTTCGGGACCTATGTTGGCCAAACTTGGCTGCACTTTTGTAATCGTTGGGCACTCTGAGCGACGGGAATACCACAATGAAGATAATCAGGTAGTTAATCTTAAAACTCAAGCAGCACTTCGAAACAACTTGATTCCAATAGTTTGTGTTGGCGAAGGTCTTGAAGTTCGTAAAGCTGGCGATCACGTGGCGTACACACTTGAACAGCTAGATGCAGCACTGCAAGGAATTGCCGCAAACGATGTTGCCAATCTGGTAATTGCGTACGAACCAGTTTGGGCAATTGGAACTGGGGAAGTGGCGACACCTGCTGATGCTCAGGAAGTTTGTGGTGCAATTCGAGCCCGAATTAGGGAGGTTTATGGCTCAGCAGCTGACCAAACCCGAATTCTTTATGGGGGATCAATGAAGGCAGATAACGTAGCAGCCCTCATGCTTGAAGCCGATATTGACGGGGGTCTAGTAGGTGGCGCCTCACTGGATCCAGATGAATTCGTGTCGGTTTGTCGCTATCGATTGCATGCGTAGAATAGGGATGTTAGTTTCCGAGTTCCATTACCTAGCAGGTGACCAATGATTGCAGCGTTTCAAATCCTTCTTGCGATAACCAGTATGTTGTTGATTGCTTTGGTGTTGCTTCATAAAGGCAAAGGTGGCGGACTTTCCGATCTCTTCGGCGGCGGCATGAGCTCATCGCTGGGTGGGTCATCCGTTGCAGAACGTAATCTCGATCGAATTACGATCGCACTAGCTTTAGTTTGGACTGCGGCAATCGTCGGTCTTGGCTTGTTACTAAAAACCGCGTAAGCAATCAGGAGTAAAAAATGGCAAGTGGTAGCGCAATTCGAGGAAGTCGCGTTGGAGCCGGCCCAATGGGCGAAGCTGAGCGCGGTGAAGCAGCACCACGTATTTACCTACCGTTTTACTGTGCCTCTGGACACGAGACCACACCAAGCTTTGCGCATGATGCTGAACTTCCCGAAGAGTGGGATTGCCCAAAGTGTGGCATGCCAGCTGGAACAGACAAAGACAATCCACCGGTTCTTGCAAAGACCGAACCTTATAAAACTCACTTGGCTTACGTTAAGGAACGTCGCAACGACAAAGATGGCAAGGGAATTCTTGATGAAGCCCTGGCTAAACTACGCGGAAAATAATTAATTCAAAACTTCTTGAGCTGCTGCAACCACAGCATCTGATGTAATTCCAAATTCCGTATAGAGTTTGTCGGCTCCGGCTGATGCACCAAAATGCTCCAAGCTAATGCAGCGTCCGGTAGAGCCAACGTACTTCCACCACCCTTGTGCAATTCCAGCTTCAACTGAAACTCTGGCGGTTATTGCATGTGGCAAAACTGATTCTCGATATTCCGCATCTTGCGCATCGAACCACTCCAAGCAAGGTGCAGATACAACCCGCGTTGATACCCCGCTCGATTCCAAAGTTTGCTGAGCTGAAAGCGCGATAGAAACTTCAGATCCAGAGGCAATCAAGATCACATCAGGAAAGCCAGAGCTCTCCGAAATCACATATGCGCCGCGACCAACTAGTGAAACATCTGATGTTGCAGCGGTGTCGATCACTGGCAGATTCTGACGAGATAGACATAGACCTGAAGGCTTATTGGATTCCATTACGATTCGCCAAGCCGTCGCCGTTTCATTGGCATCAGCTGGTCTGATGACACTCAAATTTGGAATGGCGCGCAGGGCCCACAAATGTTCAACTGGCTGATGAGTCGGACCATCTTCACCCAAGCCGATTGAATCGTGAGTCCATACGTAAGTGGCAGGCAGATCCATCAAGGCCGATAGTCGGACTGCGCCACGCATGAAGTCACTGAAAACTAGGAAAGTGCCGGCAAATGGACGCGTCAAACCACCAAGAGCCATGCCATTCATTGCACAAGCCATCGCAAACTCGCGAATTCCATAATGGATAATTCGACCACCTTCAGTGGCTCCCGGCATTTGATTGGTGCTTGGTAGGAAGGATCCACCATGCTCGATAGTGGTTAAGTTGCTGTCACCAAGATCAGCAGAACCACCCCATAACTCAGGCAAAGCTTGAGCCATAGCGTTGATCGTGTCTCCTGAAGCCTTACGAGTTGCAATTGAGGTGCCAGGCTCAAACTTAGGAAGCACTTCATGCCAATTGGTTGGTAACTCACGAGCCTGGAGTCTTTGGAATAACTTTGCTGATTCGGGATTCTTAGCAGCCCAAGCTAAGTACTCACTCGCCCATAGAGCATGAGATTCTTTGCCTCTGAGAGCAACCTGCCTGGCGTGTGCCAGAACTTCATCAGAAATCTCGAATGTTTTGTTTGGATCTAGACCAAGCAACTCTTTGGTGGCGGCCACTTCAGCATCACCAAGTGCAGCACCATGAATCTTTCCGGTGTTCTTTAGGTTTGGAGCTGGCCAACCAATAATGTTTCTTACTCGAATCAAAGTTGGCTTTTCATTTTGTTTTACGGCAGCAGCTATTGCCAGATCCAATGCTGCAACATCGATCTCACCACTAGCTAGCATCTCAACATGACTCACATTCCAGCCATACGACGAATACCGAGCCAGCACGTCTTCGCTAAATGAAACGGCAGTATCGCCTTCAATGCTGATGTGATTATCGTCATACAGAACTACTAAGTCACTCAGATTTTGATGTCCTGCGAGCGAAGATGCTTCCGAAGTGACGCCCTCTTGTAAACAACCGTCGCCAGCGATTACCCAGATTTTGTGGTCGAAGATACTTTGACCCGTTACCGCACTTGGATCCAACATATTGCGAACGTAACGAGCATCCATTGCCATACCTACAGCAGTTGCCAGTCCAGTACCAAGTGGTCCAGTTGTGGCTTCAACACCAGCAGTATGACCAAACTCAGGGTGTCCAGGTGTCTTGCTCTCCCAAGTTCTAAAGGACTTTAGGTCATCCAACTCCAGACCGTAACCGCTCAAGAAAAGTTGGGTATAGAGCGTGATGCTGCTGTGGCCATTGGACAGTACAAAGCGATCTCGTCCCTGCCATGTTGGATCAGCCGGGTCATGTCTCATCCACTTCTGGAAAAGTAGATACGCCATTGGCGCCAGACTCATTGCGGTACCAGGATGACCATTGCCAACTTTTTGCACGCTATCCATCGCTAGGGCGCGGGCTGCGGTAACGGCTTGGTCGTCTAAGTCAGTCCAGATGAATTTGCTCACGTCCCAAGGTTATCTACTGGGCGTTCACGACCCGCGTTAGGCGCAGGTAGGCTGATTATGTGTCATCGCAACTAAACGATTTGAGTCCAGCCAGCTCAGAAGTTGCCAATTGGATTACACCTACTTGGCGAGCTTATTTAGCCCTTACAAAGCCAAGAATTATCGAGCTTCTCCTGGTCACCACGATTCCAACTATGTTCTTGGCAGCTGGTGGCTTTCCGGACTGGGCGCTAGTGATTTGGACACTTTTGGGCGGCACTTTGGCCGCGGGTGGAGCGAACGTCTTAAATTGCTACTTGGATCGTGACATCGATGCTTTGATGCACCGAACCGCCCATCGACCATCTGCGACTGGACAAATTTCCGGTTCCCGAATTGTGTTATTTGGAATTTCGCTATCAGCCCTCTCGGTTTTTGTTCTTGCGATCACGGTTAACTTGCTATCGGCAGCCCTTGCTGCATTCGCGATCGCGTTTTATGTAGTGGGCTACACGATGCTGCTTAAGCGTAGAACTTCACAAAACATTGTTTGGGGTGGAGCTGCTGGATGCATGCCT
>JBIIMD010000090.1:0-3974 GCA_044232525.1 Candidatus Nanopelagicales bacterium
TCCACACTTATTCCCCCGGGAGGTGACCACTATGGCTCGTATCGGCGAAGGTGGCGACCTGTTGAAGTGTTCGTTCTGCGGCAAGAGTCAAAAGCAAGTCAAGAAGTTGATTGCTGGACCAGCTGTATACATCTGTGACGAATGCATTGACTTGTGCAATGAAATCATCGAAGAAGAATTAGGCGAGTCAGTAAACCTGGGTTGGGATGAACTTCCAAAGCCACGCGAGATTTATGCCTTCCTTGATCAATACGTAATTGGTCAAGAAGTGGCAAAGAAGTCACTTTCAGTAGCGGTCTATAACCACTACAAGCGAGTTCAGGCCGGCGCGAATGAATCGTCTCGCGAAGAAGGCGTTGAACTAGCTAAGTCAAACATTCTTCTTCTTGGTCCAACTGGATCTGGCAAGACACTTCTTGCTCAAACTTTGGCCCGCATGCTTAATGTGCCATTTGCAATTGCCGATGCCACTGCATTGACTGAAGCTGGATACGTCGGTGAAGACGTAGAAAACATTCTTCTTAAGTTGATCCAAGCTGCTGACTATGACGTTAAGAAAGCCGAAACTGGAATCATCTACATCGATGAAATCGACAAGGTTGCACGTAAGAGTGAGAACCCATCGATTACTCGCGATGTATCCGGTGAAGGTGTGCAGCAAGCACTGCTAAAGATTCTTGAAGGCACTACCGCTTCAGTTCCGCCACAGGGTGGACGTAAGCACCCGCATCAAGAGTTCATTCAGATTGATACCAGCAATGTTTTGTTTATTGTTGGTGGCGCCTTTGCTGGCCTCGATCAGATCATTCGCCAGCGCGTAGGCAAGAAAGCACTTGGCTTCACCGCGAACATTGAGCAAGAAGAAGTAAATGAACAAGACATCTTCTCGCAGGTAATGCCAGAGGACATGCTGAAGTTTGGAATGATTCCAGAATTCATCGGACGTCTCCCAGTCTTTACTTCAGTTGCCCAGCTAGATAAAGAAGCTTTAGTTGCAGTACTAACTGAGCCAAAGAATGCACTTGTGCGTCAGTACCAAAAACTTTTTGATCTTGATGGCGTAGAGCTTGAGTTCACTCCAGATGCTCTTGAAGCTGTTGCCGAGCAGGCAATTCTTCGCGGCACTGGTGCTCGTGGCCTTCGCGCAATCATGGAAGAAGTTTTGCTATCGGTTATGTACGACGTACCTAGCCGAGAAGACATTGCTCGCGTAGTAATCAACAAGGAAGTTGTTGGCAAGCACGTTAACCCGACACTTGTTCCGCGTGAAGCACCGGCTGCAAAGCGAATTCCAAAGGAAAAAACCGCTTAACGAATTAACTTTCGCTAGTTGGCGCGAGTTCGATCTCTAGGGAGATTGGGCTCGCGCTTTCTGCATATTCAAAGTCATTTTGCACTCGACCAGCTGCAGCTAAGTCACCAGCAACTAATTTTGCTTTCGCAATATCATCGGCAGATGCATTAATGACGGCCTTCGTGATTTCAGCCTTCATAGAGACTTTGGCTTCACTCTTTGATTTGCGAAGCTGGGACAAAATCTCGGCAGAAACCGCTAGCAATGAAGCATCGCCGTTAAAGGCTCGCAATGAATCAGAAGTTGGCCAACTCGAAGTGTGTACTGATTCATCATGGGTCCACGACCAAACTTCTTCAGTTACGAATGGCAAGAATGGTGCAAATAGTTTGATCAAGGTTTCTAATGTGATTGTTAGAGCAGCTCGCGCCGAAGCTGCGCCAGGTTCACCGGCAAGACCGTAAGAACGATCCTTCACTAACTCAAGATGATCATCGGTGAATTCCCAGAAGAACTTCTCGGCTGCTTCCATAGCCTTGGTGTAGTTGAAGGCTTCAAAAGCCTTAGTAGCTTCATCAACAACATCAGCCAGGGCAGCAAGTAAGGCCTTGTCGAGCGGTTCGGTAACCGCTTGCGCTGGCGCACTGCCTTGAAGTAAAACAAACTTACTTGCATTGAGAATCTTTGTTGCAAGTCGACGACCAATCTTCATTTGGCCAACATCAAAAGCAGTATCGGTGCCTGGACGGCCGCTGGCTGCCCAGTAACGAACACCATCGCTGCCATGCTCATCAAGCAGATCTAGGGGAGTCACTACATTGCCCTTGGACTTAGACATCTTTTTGCGATCTGGATCCAAGATCCAGCCAGAAATCAAAGCATGCTTCCACGGCAATACTTTCTCTTCTAAGTGAGCGCGGACCACACTTCCGAACAACCAGGTGCGAATAATTTCGTGAGCTTGTGGTCGAACATCAAATGGCCAAACCCGGTTCCACAGATCTTCATCAAATCCCCAGCCACCTGCGATGTGCGGAGTTAGTGATGAGGTTGCCCAGGTGTCCATGACATCTGGGTCACCCATGAATCCGTTAGGAACGCCACGTTGCTCTTCGGTGTAGCCAGTTGGTGCATCTGATGATGGATCAATCGGAAGTAGCGAGGTATCTGGAACGAGCACCTTGTCCCACATTGGATTTCCATCGCCATCAAGGCCGTACCAAACCGGAATTGGCACGCCAAAGAAGCGCTGACGAGAAATTAACCAGTCACCATTAAGGCCTTCAACCCAATTTTGGTAACGAACTTTCATGTGGTCTGGGTGCCAAATGATTTGCTGTCCGCTTGTGACTAATTCGGCGCGCAGATCAGCGTCGCGACCACCATTGCGGATGTACCACTGACGGGTGGTGACAATTTCAAGTGGCTTGTCGCCCTTTTCAAAGAACTTAACTGGATGAACTATTTGGCGAATCTCACCTTCGAGATCACCTGATTCCCGAAGCAGTTCTGCGATTTTTTCTTTTGCTGAATGTGAGGTTAATCCCGCAAGTGCTGCGTAAGCGTTCTTGCCCAGATCAGACTCAATCCATTCTGGGACTTCAGTAATGATGCGACCATCCCAGCCAATGATTGGCCGAGTTGATAATTGCAGTTCGCGCCACCAAGTTACGTCAGTAGTGTCACCAAAAGTACAAATCATTGCAATGCCGGAGCCCTTTTCAGGATCAGCAAGAGTGTGTGCGAGAACTGGAACTTCAACACCAAAGATCGGCGATGTAACTGTGGTCCCAAACAGTGGTTGGTAACGCTCATCATCTGGATGGGCAACTAAAGCAACGCAGGCAGGAATTAGTTCAGGTCGAGTTGTCTCAATGAATAGTGGATTGCCATCAGGTTTATGGAACGAGATGCGATGGTATGCGCCTGGGCGTTCGCGGTCTTCTAATTCAGCTTGGGCAACTGCAGTGCGGAACGTTACATCCCAAAGTGTCGGAGCTTCACTTTGGTAAGCCTCGCCGCGGGAAAGATTGTTAAGGAACATGCGCTGGGAAACTGCGCGAGCTCTGGAATCAATCGTTTGGTAAGTCAATTTCCAGTCAACGCTGGTACCAAGCCGACGCCATAGTTCTTCGAAAGCTTTTTCATCTTCAACAGTTAACTGTTCACAAAGTTCAACAAAGTTGCGACGCGAGATTGCGATCTGGTCTTTGCCCGGCTCAGCAGGTGGCTGGAAGTTTGCGTCGTAAGGAAGTGATGGATCGCAGCGAACGCCAAAGTAGTTTTGTACTCGTCGCTCAGTTGGCAGTCCATTGTCATCCCAACCCATTGGGTAAAAGACAGACTTGCCATTCATTCTTTGATAGCGCGCAACACAGTCAATGTGAGTGTAAGAAAAAACGTGACCTACATGCAGGGAACCACTGACAGTTGGTGGAGGCGTATCGATACTGAAGACATTTTCGCGGGTAGCGCTTCGATCAAATGAATAGGTTCCAGCTTGATCCCAGGTTTGCATCCATTTGGATTCCAAACCATCAAGTGTTGGCTTTTCAGGCATTCGTTGCGCACTCATGATCCCTAATCCTAGACAATTAAAGACAATTAGAATGAATCCATGACTTTGCCCGAAATCCAAGAACTCGCGCGCGTAGAAGAGGTTTTGGAATCTCGTTGGCCA
>JBIIMD010000091.1:0-3969 GCA_044232525.1 Candidatus Nanopelagicales bacterium
CCATGGTGGTACTCCTCGTGAAAAAAGTTTTGGAATCTGGGACATTGTGTCCGCAACGTCACGAGGCTTCGATGGCTAGCGGTACTTCTATTGTGTCATAGCGCCGACCAAGGATCACATTTGCATAGGTATCGGGCTGTTTCCAGGGCAGATTTAGTTCGCTAAGCCGGCCTTTAGTTGGTTAATAGTGCTGATCTCTGATGGATCAATTCCTAAGGATAGGCCTGCATAAACACTCGCCCAGTCCGTTGGAACGATTAATGAAGCAAGCCGACTAATTGGATGTCCGTCTTTGGCCTTGATTAAGGTAACTGGAACATTTCGATCACTGGCAATCTGCTTGATAATTCCGATTCGCTTTTCAACAGCAGGATGCTCATTGGCATCACGCAAGATGAACAAATGCGTGCGTCGGTCAATCGCTCCATCATTATCGCTAAAGATGTCGCGAGCTGGCGCTGCGCCAGCAAGAACGCCATCGAAGGTAACGATCTGGTTGTGGCCAACTTCAGGAAGTTCGCCATGTGCTGCTGGAATTTTTGCGTTCTCTGCGAGTTGGGCCATAAATCTGGAAGCCGAAGTTGCTCCAATCATGCCGGTGCCCCAAACCATCGGCAGTGACTCAGCACAGGAAAGTGCAAGTGCTTTCGAAGGGTTCTCACCTAGTGGAACTGACGGACCATTTGCAACGCTTAACTTGTCCATTAATTCAGCAGCAATTTCAAATTCTTTTTCATCGATGTGCGCGATACCAAGGGCGTTAGCAACCATTAGTAAAGGTGTGGCATGAGTCCACAGCGAAGCACGAGGGCTTCGGCCTTTGGCGTCAATCGCAAAATGTACAGCACCACCAATTGATCCTGAAACCTTCTCTAAATCACTACCGCCTGCGCCAATTGTGATTACGCGTGCTCCGCGACGACCAGCTTCGGCAGTTGTGCTCAGAGTTTCCTCGGTCATGCCAGAGCAAGAAACTCCAATGACTACGTCCATTGGACCAACCCAGCCTGGCAGACTGTGTGACTGTTCCAAGACGATGGGAACAGGTGCTGATTGGCCCAGTACAGCTCTCATAACCTGGCCACCAACGCCGGAGCCACCTAATCCTGCAAAAACAATGTTTCGAGGCTGGTCACCTTTAGATATTTCCACTAGCGAAGAACGATCTATTGTCGCAACTGCTTCCCGCATCTGGGCGCCTGAACTGGCAACTGCTGGCAACATGTCACTGGCATCAAGTGCAGACATACCTGCGATGTCATCCAACAACAGGTCATCGATCATGGAGTCAAGACTACCCGACCATCATTGACAAAACTGAGTCCCGAACGATCTCCATGTTGGCAACATCATTGGCTTCTACATTCAATCGAAGTAGTGGCTCAGTATTACTAGGACGAACGTTAAACCACCAGGCATCACCTGAAACCGTTAAGCCGTCGAGTTCGTCGATCACAGAGCCCTGTTTGATCGCAGTTTCCTTAATGCGCTCGATCACTAACTTGGCGTCTGACACTTTGGTATTTATCTCACCACTCATTACATAGCGTAAGTATGGCTTTAGTAACTCACTAAGAGTTGTTGACTCTGCAGTTTCACCTAGCGCAGCTAGGGCATGCATTGCTGCCAACATTCCAGAATCAGCTCTCCAAAAATCTCGGAAATAAAAATGTCCGGAATGTTCACCACCAAAAATTGCGCCGGTCTCAGCCATAGTCGCCTTTATAAACGAATGTCCCACACGAGTGCGAACTGGAGTGCCACCATTTTCAATCACAATTTCTGGAACGGCGCGCGAAGTAATCAAGTTGTGAATAATTGTGGAACCTGGCACTTTAGCTAATTCCCGCGTGGCAATCAGAGCCGTCAAAGTCGACGGGTCAACAATTCCACCTTTTTCATCAACTACAAAACAGCGATCCGCATCACCATCGAACGCAAGACCAATGTCCGCGCCAACTTCTCGAACTCGTTTTTGAAGATCACTCAAATTCTCTGGATCAATTGGATTTGCTTCATGATTTGGGAAGGTGCCATCAAGTTCGAAATACATTGGATCGATATCAAGTGGCAGTGCAGGCAATATTTCATCACCCAAAACTGCTGGGACGGTAAAGCCACCCATGCCGTTACCAGTGTCGATTACAACTTTAAGTTGCCGAGATTTATCCAATGGGACAAGTTCCCGCAAATACTGCGCGTAAGCGATCAACATATCTTGAGATGATACTGATCCATATGGACCGTCATGCTTTGGTAAGTTTTCACTTTCCAAAAGTTCGCGAATCTTTGCTAACCCGGAATCTTGACCAACCGGAGCAGCGCCGGCGCGACAAAGTTTGATTCCGTTGTATTCAGCTGGATTGTGACTTGCAGTAAACATTGCGCCAGGAATATCCAATTTGCCGGAAGCAAAATACAAGCCGTCAGTTGAACACAATCCGATGTTGACCACGTCTACGCCAGCGGCTGTCACACCATCGATAAATGCGGCAACTAAATCTGGGCCAGTTGGTCGCATGTCATGCCCAACCACAATGCGCCCTGCGCCACCATCACTTGAGCGAATGCCTAAGACTTCGACAAATGCAGCGCCGGTCTCACGAGCTAGGTCTGGTCCCCATTGGTCTGGGACAACGCCTCTGATGTCATATGCCTTGATCAGGGCTGATAAATCGCGCATTTGTTAAGTGTAGGAGTAGCAAGCAGTTAAGCCCTTGAGGCTTAAGCCTTTTGATATCAGTTCTGTGGGTTTTGACCCGAATCCTTAAGCACTCGCAAATGTCCACGACGATTAACTTCTACCATCTCATTGGCTGGCTCAACTCGTCCTACTTCGCGAACAGCATTAGCCAAGGCTTCGATGTCATCCACGCTTGGCTTCAAGGCTTCAGGGTCTGGGGCTAAGCGAACGACATCCCAGCCACGTGGCGCAGTCATGCGCGCAGCGTGGTCTTCACATAAGTCATAGCAATGTGGTTCCGCAAATGTTGCCAGCGGACCAAGAACTGCGGTGGAGTCTGCATATACATAAGTCAGCGTCGCAACAGCTCGTTTGCTGCACGATGGCTTTGAACAACGACGCGATCCCACATTCGCCAAACTAGCCGACATAGTCTTGGGGTGTGGGTATCGAAACACCCGAAAGGGTGTGGACATGAGAATGGGAACGCCAAGAGACATGAATCCAAGCGTTAAACGCGACCGCCATGATCGAGGTTTGCGCGGGCCTGTACTGCCACATTCTGCGCCATCGCATGAATCTACTGATCAATTCTTCGTGCGTGAGATGCGCGAAGCTATCGAAGACTTAGATTCTCGTTTGGGCACCATGCTTACTTCTATCAAGTTTGCTCTGGAAGAAATTCCCAACAAGCGCGATCTAACTTTTGCTAGTGGTCATGTGCCTCTCGGACGAATTGATCAAGGCAATCCAACGACGATTGTTTTATACCAGCGCCCAATCGAAATGCGAGCTGACTCAAAAGAGCTTTTGCAGCGCGTGGTCAGAGATGTCTTAGCCGAATTGGTAAGTTTAGTTACTGGCCTGCGGCCCGATGATGTGGATCCCAATTACGAGGGTCCTGAAATTCGAAGTTAAGGAACTCCCAAAAGCAATTGGCCTCAATCCAAAAGGATCAAGGCCAATAAAAAGCATTAAAAACTACCCTGCTTGTGCGCGCTTTAGGCGACGCCGCTCGCGTTCTGACAAGCCGCCCCAAATACCAAAGCGTTCGTCATTTTCTAGCGCGTATTCAAGGCACTCAACCTTGACTTCGCATGAGCTGCAAACTCGCTTTGCTTCGCGAGTTGAACCGCCCTTTTCAGGGAAGAAAGCTTCGGGATCAGTCTGGGCACAAAGCGCACGTTCGTGCCAACCCAGATCGTCAGTTTCAGTGAAGGGAAGCAGAGCGAAATCGCTCACTTGAGACCTCCTGGTTAGTCGCAACAAGTTTGTTGCTGCCCGGA
>JBIIMD010000025.1:0-13462 GCA_044232525.1 Candidatus Nanopelagicales bacterium
GTCAGCAAAGTGCATTTGTTCTAGTTGACGATTTAGATCATGGCCTAAATGTTGTTGATGCCTATGCTGCCGAGCACTTAGAAATTCACACTCGTAATGCCTCTGAAGTAGCCAGACGAGTAAACAATGCTGGCGCAATCTTTGTTGGAGACTGGTCGCCAGTGTCACTGGGTGATTATGCGGCTGGATCGAATCACGTTTTACCAACTGGCGGCTGTGCTTGCCACTCATCTGGACTATCAGTTCAGTCGTTCTTGCGAGGGGTCCACTACGTTGAGTACAACGAAGCTGCGCTTAGTGATATTGCCCAGACTGTCATCACGCTTGCTAACTCGGAAGGCTTACCGGGTCACGCAGCAGCGATTGAAATTCGTGCGAAATGACCGACCTACCGATTCGCAAAGATTTAGTTGGCCGATCGCCATACGGTGCGCCTCAAATTGATGTACCAGTGCGCCTAAACACTAATGAAAATCCGTTTGGCCCGTCACCTGAACTTGTGACAGAACTGGCAAAAGCCGTTTCAGTTCTTGGTCCAAAGCTAAATCGATATCCTGATCGTGATGCCAATGAATTGCGCGCTGACTTAGCTGATTACTTGAACACTGAAAGCCAAGTTAGTTTGTCTGCAAAAAACATCTGGCCAGCAAATGGTTCTAATGAAGTTATGCTGCAGCTTCTCCAGCTTTTTGGTGGCCCAGATAAGTCTTTGGTCGCTTTTGATCCAACGTATTCGATGTACGAGGATTATTGTCGAAATACCTTTACTAAGTATTTGAGTGTGGCGAGAAACGAAGATTTCACTATCGATAAGTCGGTGATCGATAGTGCACTGGCTTTGAACCCAGACCTAATCGTTCTGACGTCACCTAACAATCCAACGGGCACCATCATTGACATGTCAGACATTGATTACTTATTGGCAAACTTTGCTGGGGTAGTAGTAGTGGATGAGGCTTATGCTGAATTCAGGCCAGCTGGAACTCCATCTGCAGCTTCCAGATTGAAAAGCAATCCACGTTTAGTTGTAGTTCGCACTATGAGCAAAGCATTTTCTTACGCCGGTGCCCGAGTTGGCTATGCCGCAACAAGCCCTGAAATCGTTGATGCAATTCAATTGGTTCGCCTTCCGTACCACCTGTCCACAACTACTCAAGCAGTTGCCCAAGTCGCGCTGCGATTTAGCGAACAGCTGCAAAGCCAGTTGATCTTGCTACGTAAAGAGCGAGATGACCTAGCTGTCTGGCTCAAGGACCAAGGATTCGAAGTGGCTCCAAGTGGGGCAAACTTCCTGCTCTTTGGAACATTTGGAGATCGCAACCAAGTGTGGGAACAATTAGTTGAGCAAGGTGTATTGATTCGCCAGACTGGCCCGAATGGCTGGTTAAGAGTCAGTATTGGAACACCAGATGAAAACCAAGCTTTTAAGACCGCACTAATTCAAGTAACTAATCGAACTAACGGAAAGTAATCAGATGGCACGCACCGCACGCATTGAACGCACTACTAAGGAAAGCTCAGTTCTGATTGAACTTAATTTAGATGGCACTGGACAGATCGACATTGAAACTGGCGTGCCATTTTTTGATCACATGCTTTCTCAGTTAGGACGCCATGGCGGCTTTGATCTTAAGGTACGCACGACGGGCGATGTAGACGTGGACTCACATCACACAGTTGAAGACACATCTCTAGCTGTTGGTGAAGCAATCCGAACTGCACTTGGTGACAAGGTAGGTATTCGTAGATTTGGCGATGCCTACGTGCCATTGGATGAAACTGCGTGCCATGCTGCAGTTGACCTTTCTGGGCGCCCGTATCTAGTTCATGAACAGCCAGAGATCGTCGAACTTATTGGAACTTTTGACACGACATTGATTCGCCATATTTGGGAATCGATTATTGCTACTGCACAGATTTGTATCCACATTCGAATCTTGAGTGGACGTAATGCCCACCACGTAAGTGAAGCGCAATTCAAGGCAGTAGCTCGTGCTCTTCGGGATGCAGTTGCGATTGATCCGCGTGTCCTAGATGTTCCGTCAACAAAGGGAAGTCTCTAGCTCGTGACTTCTGTTGTCATCCTTGACTACGGATCAGGAAACGTAAGATCAGCCCAACGCGCAGTTGAGACAACTGGCGCAACAGTTTCGATCTCAGCAGACTTTGACGCGGCCTTAGATGCGGATGCATTGCTGGTTCCTGGCGTTGGAGCGTTTGCTGCCTGCATTCAAGGAATCAAAAAAGTCCGAGGCGAACAGATTATTGGGCGCCGGCTTGCTGGCGGTCGACCAGTCTTAGGAATCTGTGTCGGAATGCAAGTGCTGTTTGAACGAAGTACGGAACATTCTGGCGAAGGTTACTTTGAAGGTTTGAATGAGTGGCCCGGCACAGTCGATAAATTAAACGCACCGATTCTTCCCCACATGGGTTGGAATAACGTTTCGGTCGCCAAGGACTCTCAAATGTTTAATGGAATTGAGCAAGAGCGCTTCTATTTTGTTCACTCTTACGCAACTCGCAAGTGGGAACTGGATCCACATGAAATGCTGGCTGCTCCCAAAGTTAGTTGGGCTAACCACGGTGATGATTTTGTTGCTGCGGTTGAAAATGGTCCGCTTTGGGCTACCCAGTTTCATCCTGAAAAATCTGGCGAAGCCGGTCTGACATTATTGGCAAACTGGATAGCGACGATCAAATGAACTTAAACCCCCACATTCGGAGCACTAAATGAAATCTTTAATTCTGCTTCCAGCAGTTGACATTGCGGATGGATTGGCCGTGCGTTTAGTTCAAGGTGAAGCCGATAGCGCTACTTCATTTGGTGATCCGTTAGCCGCGGCCCTGGATTGGCAGGCCAGTGGCGCCCAGTGGATTCACTTAGTCGATCTTGATGCCGCCTTCGGTCGTGGTGAAAACCGAAAATTGTTAGCTGAAGTTGTTGGCAAACTCGATGTAAATGTCGAACTCTCCGGTGGAATCAGAGACGATGAGTCACTTCGAGCTGCGCTTGCAACTGGCTGCCGTCGCGTGAACTTGGGAACTGCTGCACTTGAAGATCCAGAGTGGACGGCCCGCGTGATTGGTGAATTCGGTGACCGAATCGCAGTTGGCCTAGATGTTCGTGGCACAGTACTTGCGGCCCGTGGCTGGACTAAAGAAGGCGGCGACATTTGGGAAACTTTGGAACGACTGGAATTAGATGGTTGCCAAAGATATGTAGTTACTGATGTAACCAAAGATGGAACTTTACGCGGACCAAATGTTGATTTGCTAAAGCAGATGTGTGAGCGCACCGATAAGCCAGTGATTGCAAGTGGCGGCATCGCAACTCTCGATGATCTGGTTGAACTCAGAGCATTAACTGAAACTGGTGTTGAAGGCGCAATCGTTGGCAAGGCACTTTATGCCCGAGCTTTCACGCTTGAAGAAGCAATAGAAGTTTCTGGGCCACAGGTATAGCTAATGAGTGTTGCAGTTCGCGTTATTCCTTGTCTCGATGTTGATGCTGGTCGAGTTGTTAAAGGCGTTAACTTCGAGAACCTAAATGATGCTGGCGATCCAGTAGAACTGGCTCGCAGGTATGGAAACTCAGGTGCGGATGAACTCGTATTCCTTGACATAACTGCATCAAGTTCGAATCGGGAAACCACATATGAAATGATTCGCAGAACTGCCGATGAACTTTTCATTCCGTTGACTGTAGGTGGCGGAGTAAGAAGTGTTTCAGATGTTGACCAACTGCTTCGTGCGGGCGCCGACAAAGTCGGGATTAATACTGCCGGCATTGCTAATCCTGAATTGATTACTGATTCGGCTAAGCGATTCGGAGATCAGTGCATTGTTATTTCAGTTGATGTGCGCAGAAATCAAGATTCAATAAGTGGATTTGAAGCAACTACTCACGGTGGCCGAAATAGCAGTGGCAGAGATGCTTTGGAGTGGATTGTGGAAGCTGCTGAACGAGGAGCCGGAGAGGTGCTACTCAATTCCATGGATGCCGATGGCACCAAGAATGGCTATGACCTGGAATTGATTACTGCAGTGCGAGCAGCGGTAGATATTCCGATTATTGCAAGTGGTGGAGCTGGAAAGCTTTCAGATTTTGCGCCCGCGGTAAAAGCAGGAGCAAACGCAGTTCTTGCAGCTAGCGTCTTTCACTTCAATGAACTCTCAATCCAGCAAGTCAAGGACGAACTCGCACATAGTGGGGAAGAAGTCCGCTAACCCAGTTGGCCTTGGCGATCAAAGCCAGGCATGACTTGCCTGATTTCGACTACTTTCTTTATTCAAGGCACAATAGATACATGGAGAGCTCGCCGTTCGTTGAAACCTTAGTTTTTAACGACCAAGGATTGATTCCGGTTGTAGTTCAACAAGTCGACACCAGAGAAGTACTAATGGTTGCCTGGATGAATTCGCAAACCGTTAAGCAAACACTAGAAACTGGCAAAGCCACCTACTGGAGTCGCAGCCGTGATGAGATTTGGGTTAAAGGTGCTACTTCTGGAAACCATCAACGCGTTATCTCACTGGCTAAAGATTGTGACAGCGATACCTTGCTATTGACGGTCGATCAATCGGGAGCAGCTTGCCACACTGGCAATCACACGTGTTTTGATGATTCAGTCACACATCCTGAGGTAAGTGGATGACCACTCCCAATCTCGAGTCGTTTCGAAACTTGGCACAAAATCGGCGGGTAATCCCAGTTTTCAGAAAACTCTTGGCTGATGGTGAGACTGCACTAGGTCTTTATCGGAAACTGGCCGATGAACGTGCTGGAACATTTCTCCTTGAATCAGCGGAACACGGAAGATCTTGGTCGCGATACTCATTTGTTGGGGTAGCAAGTTCCGCAATGCTTTCCGAGGTCAATGGCCAAGCATTGTGGTCGGGAAAAGTGCCACAAGGTGTGCCAGAAATTGGCGACCCGATAACTGCACTACGAGAAACTTTAAAAGTTCTGTTTACACCTGGCGTCAATGAAGGCATTACCAACGATGAGCTTCCACCGCTAACCGGTGGCGTGGTTGGTTACTTGGGATATGACATTGTTCGTCGCCTGGAAAAACTTCCGAATGACACGGAAGATGTTTTGGGCTTACCTGAGTTGGCAATGCTGGTTGCAACTGACTTAGCCGTTTTGGACCACAAAGACGGTACGGTCACTTTGATTGCAAATGCAATTAACTATGACAACTCTGATGAGCGAGTTGATGAAGCTTGGCTTGATGCAGAAAAAAGACTCGATGCTATGGAAGCAGCCTTAAGTAGCCAAGCCCCATCAAGTGCTTCAAGTTTTGATCGCACCGCCAAAGCAGAGTTCACTCGCGAAACGACCGGTACCGAGTATCAGGAATCAGTAAGAATTGCGCAAGAACGGATTCGAGCGGGCGATGCATTTCAGATTGTGCTGAGCCAAAGATTTGCGACCAAGTGTCAAGCCTCAGCCCTAGATGTATACCGAGTTTTACGTGCTACCAATCCAAGTCCATACATGTTCCTGTTTAGAATTCCTGAGTTAACTGGTCCAGGTCAGGAACTGGGAACCAAAGTTGCTTTTGATGTCGTGGGGTCCAGTCCAGAAGCACTAGTTACGCTTCGCAATGGTGAGGCAATGCTGCATCCAATTGCTGGCACTAGACCTCGTGGTAATACCCCTGAACTTGATGAATCCAATGCTTCAGATTTACTCGCTGATAAGAAAGAACGAGCTGAACACTTAATGTTGGTTGATCTTGGTCGAAATGATCTAGGTCGGGTATGCCTGCCAGGCTCTGTTGAAGTAACAGACTTTATGAGTATCGAGAAATACAGTCACGTGATGCATATTGTGTCTACCGTGATTGGCAAAATCGACCCAGCAGTTAGTGCCTTTGATTTAGTGGCTGCAACATTCCCAGCTGGGACTCTTTCTGGTGCGCCTAAGCCAATGGCTATGACCATCATCGAAGAGTTAGAAAAGTCAAAGCGTGGAGTTTATGGCGGTTGTGTTGGGTATTTTGATTTCGCTGGCAACATTGACACCGCAATTGCAATTCGATCAACTGTGATTAAAGATTCAGTTGCCTACGTCCAAGCCGGAGCTGGGGTAGTTGCAGATTCAGTTCCTGAGAGTGAAGATGCAGAATGTCAGGCCAAAGCCATGGCAGTTTTAAATGCAGTAGCGGTAGCAAACTCTTTGGTAAGTAGCCAAGTATGAAACTAAGTTTGCGAAACTTGATTTCAATTGAACTGCTTAGCTCGGTGGTTATTCTGATTGCCCTAAGTCGACCATGGGTCGTAGGAACATATCAAGAAACTGGATTCCCTACAGTCAATTTAAGTTTGAGCGCCAATCAATTAAATGCTTCCCTAAATGGATTGGCAATTGCAGCCTTAGCTTCTGCGCTTGGTGCAATTGCCACCCGCGGATTCTTCCGAAGACTAGTTGGCATAGTGATATTGGCAATTGGCGTCGGAATAGTTTTTGCAACTATAAATCTGGTCAATAACTTGGATGAATTCGTAGGATTGCAATTTGAGCAAGCCGTTGGGCGCGAAGTCACTGGCTGGGTTGCTGATACTTCAAACTATGCCTTGGTTGTTATCCCAGCCGGAATCTTGATAGCACTTTGCGGCTTGGCCATCGCGCTGAAATCTTTTGAAACTGGCTTGTCTAAGCGCTACGAACGTAACCCTGCAAACGAAAGTGAATTGACGCCGTGGCAAGCACTTGATCAAGGAATTGACCCGACAATCGAGAACGCTTCCCGCTAACAGTTAGAATAAGCACAGTAACGCTAGAAGGAGAACCAATGTCAGACTCACACGCAGATCACGGACATACAGTTGCAATGTGGACTGCAGTTTCGATTGCCATGCTTGGTTTTCTAATTGGTTGTATCGGTGTCGTTATCGCAAGCCCAATGGTTTTCTGGATCGGAGTTGCATTGCTTCCAGTTGCAGGCATCGCTGGAAAAGTCTTGGCTCTCATGGGCTATGGCAAGCAAAAATAGATTTTGATCCTCACGTAAATTAAGGCACATTCCCGGCTTCGAGTGTTTTGAGTCCCGAAGAAAGGCACAAGATGACTTCTGTTCTGGATTCCATCATCCAGGGTGTTAAAGAAGATCTTGCAGCGCGAAAGACTCTTGTCTCACTTGATGAATTGAAAGCACGCATTGTAGAAATCCCGCGCGCACTGCCAGCCGCTGACTTACTGCATAAGAACTCATTCAGTGTTATAGCTGAAGTAAAGCGAGCCAGTCCTAGCAAAGGTCACCTTTCAGATATTCCGGATCCAGCTTCATTGGCATTTGAGTATCAAGTGGGTGGCGCTCAAGTAATCAGTGTGCTTACTGAAGAACGAAAGTTCAATGGGACTTTGGCAGACCTTGCTGCAGTCAGACGCAAAGTTTCGATTCCCATCTTGCGCAAAGACTTCATGGTCGATGAATATCAAGTCTGGGAAGCCCGGGCTCATGGGGCTGACGTGATCCTGCTAATTGTTGCTGGGTTATCAGATGGTCAACTTTCGGAACTGAATCAACTAGCCGAGGAGCTTGGCATGTCGGTTCTAGTTGAGATTCATGATGAGCCAGAGTTGGATCGGGCGCTGGCAATTAATCCAAAACTTTTAGGCGTGAATGCCCGCAATTTAAAGACCTTAGATGTCAGTTTGGATGTCTGTCACAACTTGATTCCCCATATTCCGGATGAGATTTTGGCCATTGCAGAGTCTGGAATTTCAAGCACCGATCAAGTGGAAGCCTTGGTTTTAAGTGGCGCTAGAGCCGTATTGGTCGGTGAGGCTTTAGTCACAGGTGGTACTCCTGCCGAAACTGTCAGAGAATGGACTCAGGCGGGAATTCGGGCCCGTGAAAAATTCTTAATGAATCGTTCTTAGGACTGGCGAAAATGACAGCAAATGATGTCGTATCAGTGCCAGATCTGCGCGGCCACTTCGGAAAATTCGGTGGGCGCTTTGTACCTGAAGCATTAATGGCAGCTCTCGATGAATTAGACGAGGCTTTCCGCAAAGCATCCGTTGATCCAAGTTTCTTAAAGCAGCTTCGTGACCTACAAGTTAATTACACCGGCCGCCCAAGTCCAATCACAGAAGCTAAGCGATTTGCTGAACACGCGGGTGGCGCAACCATACTTCTTAAGCGCGAAGATTTGAATCACACTGGCTCCCACAAAATCAACAATGTTCTAGGTCAAGGTCTGTTAACTCAGCGAATGGGCAAGACTCGTGTCATTGCAGAAACTGGGGCAGGACAACATGGTGTTGCAACTGCAACTGTCGCTGCATTGCTCGGTCTTGAGTGCGTTGTTTACATGGGCGAAGAAGACACCAAGCGTCAAGCCCTGAACGTTGCCCGCATGAAACTTCTAGGCGCAACTGTGGTGCCAGTAACAATCGGAAGTCGTACTCTAAAGGATGCCATTAACGAAGCCATGCGCGATTGGGTTGCAAATGTAGAGACAACTCACTACATGCTTGGCACCGTTGCTGGGCCAGCACCGTTTCCAGAGATGGTTCGCGATTTCCACCGCATCATCGGAGATGAATCTCGAGAGCAGATGCTAAGTCGATATGGTCGCTTACCTGATGTGGTTGCAGCTTGCGTTGGCGGCGGCTCAAATGCAATCGGAATCTTCACCGCTTTTATATCTGATCCAAGTGTTCGCCTACTAGGACTAGAGGCAGGTGGTGACGGAATTGAAACAGGTCGCCACGCTTCAACCATTGTCGGTGGCGCAGTCGGTGTGCTTCATGGCGCTCGTTCTTACATCATGCAAGATGATGATGGACAAACCATTGAAAGCCATTCCATCTCTGCTGGCCTAGATTACCCAAGCGTTGGTCCTGAGCATGCTTACTTGGCTGACATTGGTAGAGCTGAATATCGTTCCGTAACCGATGTCGAAGCCATGAGTGCATTTAAGCTACTTTGCGAAACTGAAGGCATCATTCCTGCAATCGAAACCGCACATGCTTTGGCAGGTGCGATTGAGATTGGTAAAGAACTTGGCGAAGGTGCAATCATCTTGATCAACCTCTCAGGTCGTGGCGACAAAGACGTTGAAACTGCAGCAAAGTACTTTGGAATGAACGTATGAGTTTGTTGCACGACGCTTTTGCTCGAGCTAAGTCAGAAAATCGCGCGGCACTAATTGCTTACTTACCTGCTGGTTACCCTTCCGAAGACGGGGCAGTGGAATGTATTGCGGCTATGGTCGAAGGCGGCGTAGATATCGTCGAAATCGGCTTTCCATATAGCGATCCAGTAATGGATGGTCCAACAATCCAGGACGCAGTGAACATTTCATTAGAAGGCGGCACTAAATCAGCAACCGTAATCAACACGGTTAAGCGCGTTGCTGAGCTTGGCGTACCGGCACTTGTTATGTCGTACTGGAATCCAATTGAGCGTTACGGTGTTGATTCATTTGCTGCTGACTTCCATGCTGCAGGTGGTGTTGGCGTTATTACACCTGACCTAACTCCAGAAGAGGCTGATGACTGGATTTCGGCTACGAATTCAAACGATGTGGATCGAGTTTTTCTAGTCGCACTTTCTAGTTCAGACGAACGCATTGCAAAAGTTGCAAACGTCACAACCGGTTTCATTTACGCGGGCGCTGTAATGGGAGTTACGGGTGCGCGCAGCTCTATTTCAGATGCCATCGAAGGGCTAGTTGCCAAGGCCCGGCGCCACAGTGACCTGCCGATAGCCGTTGGGTTAGGTGTTTCCACGCCAGAGCAGGCCCATGAGATTGCTCAATATGCGGATGGGGTCATCGTAGGTAGTGCATTTGTCACTGCAATTAAGAAGGACGGTGCTGCTGGCGCTAAGGCGTTGGCGCAAGCCCTTTCTAAAGGTCTAGCCCGTTAAAACTGCTTACTTTTTAGCAAGTTCCAGCAATCTAAAAAGTGCGACATAATTAATGGAACGCAAGCTAGAACTTAAACGCAACCTTGATAAATGGAGTTTTCGTGTCACAAGAAAACATGAGTGCCAAAGCCGCAAAAGCCGCCGCCGCCGCAGCCCGTCAAGAAGCTGCAGCACTTGAACAAAAACGTCAGCGCAAGATCCGCATAATTGGTGGTCTAGTTGTGGTTGCCGTAATGGCTGCGTTGATCGCAATTCCAGTTCTCTCAAACAAGGATGCAGTTATTCCGTCAGATGCTGCATTACCTACTGGAGTCACTTCAGATACTTATGGTGTCAAGGTAGGTTCAGCTTGGACTGCGCCAGATGCAGACAAGATCCCTGTTCTTCAGTTATGGGAAGACTTCCAGTGCCCAGCTTGTGCTCGCTTCGAAGAAGCATCGGGCGCAGCAATTCAGACGCTAATTGACGCTGGAAAAGTGCGCGTCGAGTATCGTCCAACAATTTTCCTAGATAAGAATTTACTGGCGACTAACACAGCTGCCGGTAATCCAAATTCGTCCGAGCAGGCCGCAATGGCTTTTGGCTGCTCAGTTGATGCTGGAGCTGAAGAAAAATATCACCTTGGAATCTTTGCTGCTCAGCCAGCAGAAGAAGGCACCGGATTCTCAACGGAAACATTGATTTCAGTTGCAGAGTCATCCGGAATCACTGGTGATGCACTGGATACATTCACTGAATGCCTAACTTCTGAAAAGTATGCAGGTTGGGTTGCAAATTCTTATGCAGCCTTTGATGCTGAAGGCGTTACGTCAACACCAACTGGAATTCTTAATGGCACAGAACTTGAGGGTGACGTCTTATTTGATCCAGCTCAATTGACTGCTGCAATTGAAGAAGCAACTCAGAGTTAAGTGATCTGATTCCGTGATGCTGTTCCAGCCTGCACAATTTTTCCCTGCTTTCATTCCAAGTCCTTCCGAAAGTGTCTGGCAGATTGGACCTGTTCCGCTTCGTGCGTATGCGTTATTTATTTTGCTCGGAATATTTGTTGCGGTTTGGCTTGGCAATAGGCGCTGGATAGCGCGTGGTGGACTTGATGGACAAGTAGCAGACATCGCAATGTGGGCAGTGCCCTTTGGCATTATTGGTGGCCGCATTTATCACGTGATGACGGACTGGGAACTTTACTTCACTGAAGGCGGCAAAGGCTTCTTGGGAGCATTGCGAATTTGGGAAGGTGGCCTAGGTATTTGGGGAGCCCTTGCTCTAGGTGGAGTTGGTGCTTGGATCGGCGCTAAGCGACTCGGTGTTCCATTTGCGCCATTTGCAGATTCAATCGCACCAGGCATCGCATTTGCTCAAGCTATTGGGCGATTAGGCAACTGGTTTAATCAAGAACTTTTTGGGCGACCGACAACATTGCCTTGGGGCCTAGAGATTGCAACTGAAAACCGACCAACTGAATTTACGCAATTTGAAACCTTCCACCCAACATTTCTTTATGAAGCATTGGCCTGCGTCGCAATTGGATTCTTCATCATCTGGGCTGATAAGCGATATGTAATGGGGCATGGTCGAGTATTTGCCCTTTACGTTGCCCTGTACTGCGCTGCACGAGGCTTAATCGAGACTATGCGAATTGATGACGCACGCTACATCCTTGGCCTACGCTTCAATGTCTGGACAGCATTGATAATTGGGGCTTTGGCGTTGCTGTATCTGGTTCGTTCTAGTGAAAAGAATCCGGGTCGCGAACTTATGTCGGGTGGAAAACTAGTGATCCAAGGTCAGGAAACTTCGGCTGCCGCTGTAACAGCGCAGACCGAAAAGGTTACTGATATTTCAGAATCGCTAACTCAAAGTTTATCTGCAGTTAAGGTCAGTGATTCCAAACCGCGCGGACGTAGAGCAAAACCAAAGCAATAACAATTTCACGGACAGCAACTTATCTTCGGATAAGCGGTAAACTAGGTGCAATCTCTGGTTAGGAAACATTGTGCGCCGCGCGAAAATTGTTTGCACGTTAGGTCCGGCTACCGCTACCCCTGAAATCATCAATAATCTCGTTGCTGCTGGCATGAATGTAGCGCGCCTTAATCTTTCACATGGTGACCAAGCAGATCATGCCCGTTCTTATGAAATGGTTCGCGCGGCGTCAATCGAATCTGGCAAGGGAGTAGGAATTCTTGCTGACTTACAAGGACCAAAAATTCGCTTAGGGCGGTTTGCCTCTGGGCCACATGAATTGCAAGTCGGAGACTCATTCACCATAACCACCAGAGATGTCTTAGGTGATGCGCACATGTGTGGAACAACATACTCGGGGCTTCCTGGTGATTGCAAAGCTGGAGATCGCATTCTCATTGATGATGGCAAAGTGGGATTGGAAGTACTTGAAGTAACAAGCGATTCGGTTGTGACTAAAGTTACCGAGGCGGGAACCGTAAGTGATAACAAGGGAATAAATCTCCCTGGCGTGGCAGTGAGTGTTCCAGCACTTTCTGAGAAAGATATTTCTGATTTGCGTTGGGCTCTTAAGCAAGGCGTTGACATGGTGGCACTTTCTTTTGTTAGAAGTGCTGCTGATATTGCCGATGTTCATAAGATCATGGATCAAGAAGGTCGTCGCATTCCCGTCATTGCCAAAATTGAAAAGCCACAAGCAGTGAAGAACCTGCAGGAAATCATAGATGCATTCGACGGAATCATGATTGCCCGTGGCGATCTAGGTGTTGAGCTTCCGCTAGAACAGGTTCCTATGGTGCAAAAGCGCGCAATTGAATTAGCTCGCGCTGCAACCAAGCCAGTAATTGTGGCAACTCAAATGCTTGAATCGATGATCAGTTCTAATCGACCAACCCGCGCTGAAGCTAGTGATGTGGCAAACGCAGTTCTAGATGGTGCCGATGCTTTAATGCTTTCCGGTGAAACCAGTGTTGGAATTGATCCCATTCATGTAGTGGAAACTATGAGTCGAATCATTACTCACATCGAAACTGAAGCTCTAGAGTCGTTACCAAAACTTGCCGATGACGCCCAAGGTGAAACTGCTAAAGCCATGTGTCTTGCGGCAGTTGATGTAGCAAGCCATGTGAATGCGGTGAGCGTGGTTGCCTTTACTGAAACCGGCAGCTCGGCACGCCTTGTGGCAAGGCACCGAAGCCGTACTCGCTTGCTGGCATTTACGCCAAATGAAGATGTGCGCAATCGACTTTCCTTGGTCTGGGGCACCGAAACTTTTCTAGCGCCGAGCGTTTCGCACACTGACGAGATGGTGGCCCAACTGGACAAGGTCCTTTTGGATCTGGGAATCTTCAAAATGCATGACCCGATTGTGGTTATTGCGGGTGTGCCGCCGGGCGTACCTGGCTCTACAAACGGTATGCGGGTTCACAAACTTGGACACGGCGCGCATAACGCCTAGGCATTTTGCCCTAATGTTTCGGTTTTCGGCCTTGCCTGCTACAGTAATGAAAGCTTGAAAGCACGCCATCCTTTAACACCTGTCCCGTGAGGCAGGAAAGGAGGTAAGAAGATGACGCACGACTTTGAGCCACAAGGACACGTAGTCCTAG
>JBIIMD010000092.1:0-3897 GCA_044232525.1 Candidatus Nanopelagicales bacterium
AATTCCAGAGCAGCCAGATGCGATCATCTCGCTATCGCCAACTGCAACTGAAATCTTGTTTGCAATTGATGCCGGCGATCAAGTCATCGCAGTAGATGACCAATCGAACTACCCAGCTGAAGCACCGATCTCTGATCTCTCGGGATTCACACCAAACTTGGAATCAATTGTGGCGCTTTCCCCCGATCTAGTTGTTGTCAGCTTCGATGTTGATGGAATCGTTGCAGCGCTGGCTGCTGCGGAAATTCCAGTGCTGGTTCACTATGCCGCGGCCACACTAGATGACACCTATCTGCAGATTGCCGAACTAGGAGCTGCAACAGGTCAATCAGCAAAAGCTGAAGCGTTAACTTCCCAGATGAAGTCAGATATCGATGCGGCTATCGCGCAGGTTCCTGCTGAAGCAGCTGGGCTTACTTATTTCCACGAGTTGGATACCACGTTGTACACCGTTACGTCCGCAACCTTCATTGGCTCTGTCTATGCCTTAGCGGGATTAACAAACATTGCAGATACCGCCGCCGATGCAGCAAGTGGTTATCCGCAGCTATCCCCTGAGTTCATAGTTGATGCAGACCCTGCGATTGTGTTCCTAGCGGACACAAAGTGCTGTGACCAAACTGCAGAAACCTTGGCACAACGCCCTGGCTTCGAAGGTCTGACTGCAATCGCTACAGATAGCGTTGTGGAACTTGATGACGACGTCGCTTCACGGTGGGGCCCACGCTCGGTTGATTTCGTAAAAGCAATCGTTGATGGCGTACTAAAAGTTACTGCTCAATAAGAAGATAAGAATCAACAGGAAAAAATGAGAACAGCGGCGGCACGACGGATCACCCCTTTTGCGTGGGTCATTAGTGCTGTCGCTGTTCTATTTACCTTGACTCTGGGCGTATCAATTGGCGCTGTCTCACTTGCGCCACTAACAATCTGGTCAGAAATTTCTAGCAATCTATTTGGAACTGTTTCAAATTCAACAAGTTCTGAGTCGACCATTATTTGGCAATTGCGACTTCCTCGGGTGCTCCTGGCCTTTGTCGTTGGCGCAATGCTGGCAAGTGCTGGATGTGCATATCAAGGCACGTTTAGAAATCCACTTGCAGATCCATATCTACTTGGTGTCTCCGCAGGTGCAGGGCTAGGCGCAACTATTGCAATCTTTTATGGCTCTGGTGGATCGAGAATTCTTTTGCCACTGGCTGCCTTTGCTGGAGCTCTCGGCGCAGTGGTGCTGACTTACTCCCTTGGCAGGTCTGCAATTGCCGGAAGGTCATCAACTGCGCTAATTCTTGCTGGTGTTGCGGTTGCCAGCCTGTTAACTGCTATTCAAACTCTGCTGCAGCAACAAAACACTGACAAGATTCGAGAAATCTATGCCTGGGTTCTGGGCAGACTCTCAACTTCAGGCTGGAATGACTTAGCAATCATTACGCCATACATTCTGGTTTGCATAATCATTCTGCTGAGGTATCGACGAGTGCTTGATGTTTTTGCCGTCGGCGACGAAGAGGCGCTAACCATGGGACTACCCGTTGCCAGAGCTCGTGGTGCAATCATTGTTGCGGCTTCACTTGGTACTGCAGCCGCTGTTGCGGTAACTGGACTAATCGGGTTTGTGGGAATTATCGTTCCACATATTCTTCGGTTGATAGTTGGAAACTCATACCGAATCTTGCTACCGCTATCCATAATCTATGGTGGAATCTTTTTGGTTCTTGCCGATATTCTTGCCCGTACCATGTTGACACCGCAGGAAATTTCTATTGGCGTAGTGACCGCATTGCTGGGTGCACCATTCTTCCTATTTGTACTTGGTTCAAGTAAGAACGGATCTGTGACATGACAACGTTGAGTGTGCGCAACTTGCATGTTGAGCTGGATCGCAAAGTAATCGTTAACAACGTCGAACTTGAAGTAAGCGTTGGGCAATGGATCTGCATCATTGGCCCAAATGGAGCTGGCAAATCATCTTTGCTTAAGTCACTTGCCGGAATCATTCCTTCCACAGGAGAAATCTTGATCGATGGATCAAACGTTCGAGATTTATCTGAGCGTGATCGCGCTTGTTGGATCGCTTACGTAGCTCAAGAACCAGTAATGCCGGCTGGAATGCGTGTTTTTGATTATGTTCTACTCGGTCGAACCGCTCATTTAAAGATGCTGGCAACTGAGTCTCCGAAAGATTTAGAGATTGCTCATTATGTGATTTCAGAATTGGATTTGGATAACTTCATTGACCGAGATGTTGCAACACTGTCAGGTGGCGAACGTCAGCGAGTGGCAATTGCCAGAGCACTCACTCAAGCAAGTCCGATCATTCTTCTAGATGAGCCAACAACCGCCCTTGATGTTGGTTACCAGCAAGAGGTGCTAGAGCTTATTGACAGACTGCGTAAGGAAAAGAAGATTGCAGTTATTTCAACCATGCATGATCTGACTGTCTCTGGTCTCTACCCAGATCGCTTGATGCTTTTGGCTGAAGGAAACGTTGTGGTATCCGGATCTGCGGAGTCAGTCTTGACGCCAGAAAACATTGAAAAATATTACGGTGCCAAAGTAACGGTCATAACTCACGAATCTGGACCAGTAGTTATTCCTGAACGCAGTAAGTAGCTACTTGGTCGTTGAATCCACAAATGGTGGCTTCGTTACAACCACTTCTAGATCTCGGCCGCGAACATCAATGAATAAGGTGTCGCCAAGAGATACCTCTGGCGACAGAAGCGCCAAAGCGATTCCCTTTTGCAGAGTTGGCGAAAAAGTTCCACTCGTAGTTTCACCAACAACTTGACCTGATGCTGTTTTCACTTGCATGTGGCTTCGCGGAATTCCTCGACCGGTAGCAAGCAATCCCCAAGCAACTCGTTTTGCACCAGCGGCTTTCTCGGCAGTAAGTGCTGTCTTTCCAGAAAACTCCGGCTTATTCCAGCCAACTGCCCAACCAGTTCGAGCTTGAACTGGGCTGATCTCTGGACTGATGTCTTGACCATGCAGTACGTAACCCATTTCAGTTCGCAAAGTATCGCGAGCGCCTAGCCCACAAGGCAAGATTCCTAGTTCAGCGCCCGCAGCCAGCAAGGCATTCCAAATATCAACCAAGCCTGCATTTTCGATAACCAATTCGTAACCTGGTTCACCGGTGTATCCGGTACGACAAATGCTTACCTCAAAGCTATTCCACTTCGCATCAGCAAATGCCATGTAGTCATGTTCGGTTGGCAGACCTAGAGTGCCAACTACTTTGCTTGCGTTCGGCCCCTGAACTGCGATGATTCCTTGCATCAAGTGATTGTTTTCAATAAGGATTCCAGTTGGAGCGATCTTTTTTAGGTGTGCAACCACAGTGCTGGCATTGCCTGCATTTGGAATAAAGCGAACTTCTTCGTTGCTAACTAGATACACAATTAAATCGTCGATCACACCACCGGCTTCATTGCAAAGCATCGAGTACTGCGCTTGACCTGGCCTGATTCGATCTAAGTCGTTTGTAAAGACGCTGTTTGCAAATGCGTAAGCGCCATCGCCCAAAATTCGCACTTTGCCCATGTGCGAAACATCAAAGATTCCAACTGCGCTTCGAACCGCGGTGTGTTCGGCTACCGTACCCGCCACGTATTCGATCGGCATATCCCAACCGCCAAATGGACCCATCTTGGCGCCAAGGGTTAAGTGCGTTTCATGTAAGGGGACTAAAGACATACCCAAACCGTACTAGTACCGTTTACCCTGTACCACCCGAGCCATGTCGGCCAAAACCGACTTGGCTTGTACCACCCGAGCCATGTCGGCCAAAACCGACTTGGCTTGTACCACCCGAGCCAAGCACTACTCACCTATTCCACCCGGAGGCCTAAATGGCAATCACTGTTACCCCAACTGTTCCTTCGCTTAGTTACA
>JBIIMD010000093.1:0-3718 GCA_044232525.1 Candidatus Nanopelagicales bacterium
GGCAACTTCTTCCGGAGTAGCTGAGCGTCCCATCGGAGTGCTGCCACCTTCGCTACCTTCGCTAATGCTTTGCGATGCTGTCTTAATCCACCCTGGCGCTACTGCATTAGAAGTTATCCCATGCTTAGCTTCATCTACCGCAAGTGACTTCGTTAAACCGACCATGCCAGCCTTTGTGGCTCCGTAGGCAACGTCATTGCGAATTGCCATAACTGGTCCAGTAATACTGGACATCATGATGACTCGACCTGCAGAAGATTCACGCAGGTGAGGGAGTGAAAGTTTAGTTATGTAGAACGCAGAATTTAAATTGCGAGCAATTGAGTTATGCCAGCCATCAACGCTCATTGATGCACCATCTCCGGCTTCACCGACTTCGTGCATTGGCGCATTGATACTTGTCATACCTGCATTGTTTACGACGATGTCTAGGCCACCAAGGAATGCCAAGGCACTTGAAACTACAGTTTCAGCTGCGGAAA
Source organism: Candidatus Nanopelagicales bacterium (assembly GCA_044232525.1). Taxonomy (GTDB): domain Bacteria; phylum Actinomycetota; class Actinomycetes; order S36-B12; family UBA5976; genus UBA5976. The sequence goes on from JBIIMD010000093.1 coordinate 483, forward strand.
ATTCTGTTAAGTCCGCTACGCAGCCTGCGACCGTGAAACCCTGCGCCTGTAATTCAGACACTCGATCGTTCAAGCGATCACTTGCGCCAGTTATGTAAACGCTGGCGCCCATTTGGCAAAGCAACTTTGCGCTGGCAAAGCCAATCCCCGTTGGCGAACCTGCGCCAGTAATCAGAGCCTTAGATCCGGAAAGGTTAAATGGAGGTGTCATGGCACCATCGTGCCAGTGAATTGAATGTGTTGCGCATGAAATCTGGTTCTATTTGTCCACAAATGTGACCAAGCACCTACAGACCTGGTGCTTATGAGAATCAAGGAATGGGACAATAGAGACTTACCAAGGAGAGACATTTAATGGCCAACAACAGTCCAGGTTATGCAATTACGTTGCGCGTTGAGTTATCGCCCGAATCTTCCTCCACAGCAAGCTTGGCGCAAGCAGTAATTGATACCGGTGCTGCACTGACAGCCCTCGATGTTGTTGAATCCAGCCACGAACGTATGGTCGTTGACGTAACTTGTGATACTTCTGATCCAGATCACGCTGAGCGAGTTACTGCTGCAATCGCTGGCATCGCTGGCGCTAACGTACGCAAAGTTAGTGATCGTACATTCTTGTTGCACCTTGGTGGAAAACTAGAAGTTAAGCCAAAAGTTCCACTTCGTACTCGCGATGATCTTTCTCGCGCTTACACCCCAGGTGTGGCACGAATCTGTATGGCAATTCATGATGAGCCAAGCGATGCTCGTCGTTTAACTATTAAGCGCAATACCGTTGCGGTTGTAACCGACGGATCTGCCGTTCTTGGTCTTGGCAATATTGGTCCAGCTGCTGCGCTTCCGGTAATGGAAGGTAAGGCTGCGTTATTCAAGCAGTTCGCTGATGTCGATGCTTGGCCAGTTTGCCTGGATACCCAAGATGTAGATGAAATTGTCCGAACAGTTCAGATCTTGGCTCCGGTTTATGGTGGCATCAACTTGGAAGACATCTCAGCACCACGTTGTTTCGAAATTGAAGCGCGATTGCGTGAACTTCTTGATATTCCGGTTTTCCATGACGATCAACATGGCACTGCAATTGTTGTGTTGGCAGCTCTAACTAACGCACTAAAGATTGTTAAGAAGAATCCGGCAGATCTAAAGATCGTAATGAGTGGTGCCGGCGCTGCTGGAACTGCAGTGGCCCAGTTGCTTTACGAAGCCGGCATGAAGAACATCACGGCTTATGACACTGAAGGTGCTATCTATAAAGAGCGTCCAAATAGTGAATCCACCAGCGAATGGATGATGGCTAACACCAATAAGGCAGGTGTCACAGGCAAGCTCGGCGAGGGTCTAGCGGGCGCTGACGTATTCATTGGCGTTAGTGCACCTAACATTTTGACTGAAGCCGACGTTGCTTCAATGGCTCCAGATTCAATTGTGTTTGCGCTAGCCAATCCAGATCCAGAAATTGATCCAGTTATTGCAGCCAAGCACGCAAAGGTTGTGGCAACTGGACGAAGTGATTATCCAAATCAGATCAACAATGTTTTGGCATTCCCAGGTATTTTCCGCGGCTTGTTGGATGCAGCGTCGTCAAAGATCACAACGGAGACTTTGCTAGCAGCAGCGCACGCCATTGCCGGTTGCGTTTCCCCAGAGCAACTAAACGCCAGCTACATCGTGCCAAGCGTTTTTGATCCAAAGGTTGCTAAGTCAGTGGCTAAAGCCGTGGAAGACGTGGCTAAAGGCGTTTAACTTGATTTTGGCCTTGGGCATCATCATGGAAAATGCCCTGGTTTGTCAGACAGAGCTCTAAGTTTACACAGATGGAAATTTTTGATTTCAGTATGCCGGTGTGCATAAAACTATATCGACTAGGTGTCTATGGGTAACTACGATCTTGCAATGCGAACTGAATCCGTCAGGGTTTTTCACATAACTAACCGCGATCAGAATGTCTGAATCTATTTGGCGAACTACTCAATAATTACCTGCAGCAAATCATAGAATTTGGTCATGCCACAGAACTCTTGGACCATAAGCATTGACACTGGCGGTACCTTTACAGATTCTGTAGCTCGTGCCCAAGATGGAAACTTTATGGTGGCAAAAGTTCCTTCTACTCCAAGTGATCCAGGTCTTGCTCTTGTGCATTCAATCCAAGCATTAGTAAACCAAGGCTTGGATTCCAGCAAAATCAATTTGATCAGTCATGGAACCACTATTGCGACAAATGCAATTTTGACTAACCAATTTTCCAAAGTCGCATTGGTTGTGACTAGGGGATTCAAAGACGTTTTGGCATTGCGCAATGGAATCCGTCCCGACATTTATAACTTGCACGTTCCGCGACCAGCACAGTTGGTAAGTCGAGAGGATTGCGTTGAGGTTACTGAGCGAGTTACAACTGGTGGAAGGGTTCTCACTGCTCTGACTGAAAGTGAAGTTGATCGAGTTATTGGTGAATTAGAATTAATTAATCCCGAGTCCATTGCAATTTGTCTGCTGTTTAGTTATAGCAACGACAATCATGAATCAATGCTGGCAGAAAAGATTCGCCGATCGTTTCCCGGTATTCCAGTTACAGTATCGAGTGAGATTGTTCGTGAATTCCGCGAATATCCACGAACCTCAACTACCGTAATTAATGCTGGCCTACGCCCAATCGTCGGTAGTTATCTAGAGAGTGTTCAAGGAAAGATTGAAGATAGTGGCGTTCACGCATCATTTCTCGTCATGCAATCTAATGGTGGATGTGCTGCAGCAATTAGATCCGCCGAGGAATCACATCGATTGATTCTTTCGGGACCAGCGGGTGGCGCCGCTGGACTAGTTGCACTTGGTCACCAGCACGACCTGCATAAGTTAATCGGTCTTGATATGGGAGGGACTTCGACGGACATCTGTCTAATCAAGGACGGAACACTCCCACTTAAGTCAACTCAGATAATTAACGATCACACTTTGCTGGCACCAACGGTTGACATACACACAATCGGTTCTGGTGGGGGAAGCATTGCTTATGTTGATTCCACAGGACGACTGAAAGTCGGACCAATGTCTGCAAAGGCGATACCAGGCCCAGCTGCATATTTGCAGGGTGGCACCCTTGCTACTTTGACGGATGCACATGTCGTGCTTGGAACGATTGGTCAGCAAAGCCTGGCAAGTGGACTAACTCTCAATAAGGAGGCTGCCGAGAAAGCTGTATCTGATATTGCGAGCAAGTTAGGTCAAGATGTTGTTCAAAC
>JBIIMD010000116.1:0-2779 GCA_044232525.1 Candidatus Nanopelagicales bacterium
AAAGCTTGAAAGCACGCCATCCTTTAACACCTGTCCCGTGAGGCAGGAAAGGAGGTAAGAAGATGACGCACGACTTTGAGCCACAAGGACACGTAGTCCTAGATTCCAGCGATATATCTCGCGCCCTAACTCGGTTAGCCCACGAAATTGTGGAGCGAACTCAAGGTGCCACGAATTTAACCCTGATGGGAATTCCTACTCGAGGTGCATCACTTGCAACTCGACTAGGCGAAAAGATTTCCAAAATTCAAGGTAGCCCAGTTTCGGTTGGAGCCATCGACATCACGATGTACCGCGATGATCTTCGCTCCCGTCCAGCCCGCGCCTTACTGCCAACGACGATCCCACCAGAAGGCATCGAAGGTCGCTTGGTGATCTTGGTTGATGATGTTCTCTTCTCAGGGCGAACCATCAGAGCAGCACTCGATGCCATCTCTGAACATGGCAGACCACAACTCGTCCAACTAGCCGTGCTGGTTGATCGTGGCCATCGCGAACTTCCAATTCGGGCCGATTATGTAGGCAAGAACTTGCCGACCTCGCGCGCTGAAAAAGTTCAAGTGAACTTGGTCGAGCACGATGGTATCGACGAAGTTCGAATCGAGCGTGAATCATGAAGCACTTGTTAAGCGCTGCTGACTTAAGTTACGAAGATGCAATTCTGGTTTTGGATACTGCTAAGCAACTTGCTGCTGCCACTGAACAGGGTGTTGGCAAACTTCCCCCGTTACGCGGTCGCACAGTTGTAAATCTCTTCTATGAAGACTCAACGCGTACTCGGATTTCATTTGAAGCTGCCGCCAAGCGACTTAGCGCAGACGTAATCAACTTCTCCGCTAAAGGTTCAAGCGTTTCCAAAGGCGAAAGCCTAAAAGATACTGCACTAACTTTGGAAGCAATGGGCGCCGACGCCGTCGTAATCCGTCATAACAGCAGCGGTGCACCTCATCGATTGGCAAACGCTGGCTGGATTTCCGGTGGAGTTGTAAATGCTGGAGATGGCACGCATGAACATCCAACTCAAGCCCTGCTAGATGCCTTCACACTTCGCAACCACCTTCGTAATGGTGAGGGTGACTTAAAGGGTGTAAACGTAACCATTGTTGGCGACGTCCTGCATAGCCGTGTGGCCCGATCAAATGTCTTGCTACTCAATACCCTCGGCGCCAAAGTGTGCTTAGTAGCCCCACCAACCTTGCTTCCGTATGGTGTTGAAGATTGGGATTGCGAAGTCTCTTACGACCTTGATGCATCCCTGGAAGGTTCTGACGCCGTCATGATGCTTCGCGTGCAACGCGAACGTATGAATGCGGCCTACTTCCCAAATGCTCATGAATACAGCAATCGCTATGGCTTGAACGTGACGCGAATGAATCGACTTTCGGAATCTGCAGTTGTGATGCACCCAGGTCCAATGAACCGAGGTATGGAAATTTCCGCAGATGTAGCAGATTCCCAGCGCTCGGTGATTGTCGAGCAAGTTGCCAACGGCGTAAGCGTGCGCATGGCTGTCCTGTACTTAATACTCGGTGGATCGGAGTCAATGTAATGACTAGTTATGTGATTAAGGACGTCGCAATTCTGGATGGCAAGCCAACTGACATTGTTGTCAAAGATGGTGTGATCGCTGAAATTGGTAAAGGTTTAGCCGCTGACCAAACTGTCGATGGTTCAGGCTGCATTGCCTTGCCAGGCTTAGTAGATCTGCACACTCACTTACGTGAACCAGGTCGCGAAGATGCCGAAACGGTTTTATCCGGAAGTCGCGCTGCGGCAATGGGTGGATTCACTGCAGTTCATGCGATGGCAAACACCAATCCGGTTGCAGATACCGCTGGTGTGGTTGAGCAAGTCTGGCGACTTGGGCAAGAAGCTGGGTTAGTAGATGTTCGTCCAGTCGGCGCAGTCACTATGGGACTCGAGGGAACTGCACTTGCCGAACTAGGCGCAATGGCTGATAGCGCAGCCGCAGTTCGAGTGTTTAGTGATGACGGTAAGTGTGTGCATGACGCGGCCTTGATGCGTCGCGCCTTGGAATACGTAAAGGCATTTGATGGCGTAGTTGCTCAGCACGCACAAGAACCAAGATTGACTGAAGGCGCGCAAATGAATGAAGGCGTGATTTCAGGCAAGTTAGGCCTGGCAGGTTGGCCAGCAGTTGCCGAAGAAGCCATCATCGCGCGCGATGTACTCCTGGCACATCATGTTGGTTCAAGATTGCACGTTTGCCATCTCTCCACTGCAGGCAGTGTCGAAATTATTCGGTGGGCCAAGTCCCGGGGGATTAATGTAACTGCTGAAGTTACGCCACATCACTTGTATTTCACAGACGATGTTGTTGAATCATATGATCCGATCTTCAAGGTGAACCCACCACTACGCACCAAAGCCGATGTCGAAGCAGTGCGAGCTGGACTTGCTGATGGAACTATCAACATTGTTGCTACCGATCATGCCCCGCATCCTTCCGAGGATAAAGATTGCGAGTGGACTGCCGCCGCTTTTGGTATGACGGGTCTTGAGAGTGCGCTCAGCGTGGTCTACGAAACCATGGTGCAAACCGGCCTAATGAACTGGACAGCTGTGGCTGACCGAATGTCCGTAGCACCTGCCCAAATTGGTCGCGTAAGCACGCAAGGTCAACCGATTGAAGTCGGTTCGCCAGCAAACTTAGTAATTTTTGATCCCCGTGCAAGTCAAGAAGTGGACGCACGAAAGACTGTAAGTGCAAGTAGAAACACCCCGTACGCAGGACGCACCCTTCCCGGCAAAGTTGTTG
>JBIIMD010000026.1:0-12454 GCA_044232525.1 Candidatus Nanopelagicales bacterium
CAGTACGTAGCGCGCTAAAGACCAAGGTTCGTCGTTTCCGTGAGGCGCTAGCCACCGGTGATGAAGCAGCAACCGCTACCGCGCTTCGCGATGCCAGCCGTGCATTGGATAAGGCTGCTTCAAAGGGTGTAATTCACAAGAACCAGGCTGCTAACCGTAAGTCAGCCCTAGCCTCAACAGCTGCAAAGAAATAATTTAAGTTTTAGAAAAACCGCCTTCGGGCGGTTTTTTTATTGCACTAAACGAGCATTATTCTTTTGGCGACCTAATTGCCATGAACTCTTTTTCCATGTGGTACAAAGTTTGCGAACTTTCTAACGAACGCCCGCCGGGAATAGCAACGTCATAAACCGTTCCTTTGCTTGATCTATCGGCAAGTGCCAATAGTCGGGCTGCGGCAGCTAGTTGATCGGGATGCCATTTAGTTTTTTGTGCACGTAGGAAGCGAAGTTTCCAAGGTGGGACTCCAACCATTGGTGCTAGTTCGTTTTCACTCATGTTGGCTGGCGCACTTGCGTATTTAATCAAGGAACGTAGGCCACTACTGATTGCAGATACTGCAGGAACTGCAGCGCTTGAATCATTGGCCATTGCCCAACGAAACTTTTCTAAAAGTTCAACTGGTTGCGCGTTCCACATGGCGTCACTTAAATCCCAGCCCATAACGCCAACAACCCCTGCGTAATACTGTGAGACTTCAACTTCATCGATTACGTCTGCTTCGGTGTCAGCGCATAACTGGGATACCGCAGCTAGTAACTCTCCTAGGCCTGACCCAATCGAGGCCTGTAACGCAGAAATTGCACCAGCAGTTGCTTTGCGATTGTGTCTGCGAAATTCTGCAATTAAGGCTGCTTCTAAATCTTTAGCTTTCAATTCACCGCAGGCTGCTTCTAGAACGTTTGCCTTTTTGATGGTGTCAAGTAACTTCTTGCCCTTGACTCCCCCTGGATGCGTTATCACTAAGCGAACATGTTCTGGCAAGTCAGCAACTGCAGTTAGCAGAATTGCGCCAACATCATCTGTGGCTCCATCAATTCCCTGCACCACAATGACAGTTAGTTCGCCAAATAGCGATGGTGAAAGTGCATTCGCAAGTTCTCCAGCGGCAGATTCGTTGCTGGCAAGAATGTCTTGGCGAACTGCAGCGGGGTCTGCTTTGCGAGCTGAAGACATAACACCTTCAATAACTCGCTGAACCAGAATTGCCTCTTTGCCAACAGCCAACACCACGTGGGCTTGGTCGGTTGCAGAAGCTTTTGCCATGACTTCAATATGTCACGAGCCTCTGACTATCTTCTGGTCGCCACCCGAATCTGGGAATCTTGAATCGAAACGGCTAAATCTCCACCAAGGTCAGTACGAAACACTTGGCTGCCGATTAACTCATAAAGCGAAATGGTCTCTGGAGCAGGGTGTCCATAGTCATTATCTTTACCTACCGAAATGAAAGCGGCTTCCGCATTTGCCCAACTGGCAAATGCACTTGATTGATATCGAGAGCCATGATGCGCAACCTTTATGACATCGAATTCAGTTTTGGGTAGATCTTTAACGATTGCATCTTGTGCTGGTGGCTCAATGTCTCCCGCTAAAAGGATCGCAACTCCAGCTACCTCAACAGCTAATGCAACGCTGGCATTATTGGCATCGCTGCCTTGGCCCAGGATCAGTTCACTTGGCCAAATACAGGTGAAGGTAACGCCGTTAATGACAAATCGTTCTGGATAGGTCATGACCGTTGATTTCTGATTAAGCCTTTCTAGAACGGCATTGACAAACTCAGTTGTGCTCGGTGGATCATTGAGCGGACTTACCCGAATCTGGCCAACTTCGCGGTTACCAATTGCACCCTCAAGTCCGCCCACATGATCTGCATGAAAGTGCGTTAGTAATAGAACTGGAATGCGCTTAATGTGAAGGTCGGTCAAACAACGATCAATCGCTTCTGTGTCTCCCCCGACATCTACTACCACAGCTTCATTTCGCCCTACTCGAATTACAGTTGCATCGCCTTGTCCAACATCGCAAGAAACCATCACCCAATTTGGAACTGGCCATTGCTTCAAAGTAATCGATGGATTAATCCATAGGAGTGCGAGTGCGGTCATAACTATGGAGACTGACTGACTTTTCTGCATCACAGTTAGTCGCCGCCAAACCAAACCAACTTGCACAACTCCTGAGACCGCAAGCAACGCCAAAGCGATTCCAAACTTTCCATCGGGCCATGGGATTACTAGCCAATCGATTGCGGCACTAAATTGCGCCACGATTGCAATCAAGTGTGCGAAACAACCTGCCAGCCAGGCAATAGCCGTTCCAAGAACTTGTGACAACGGAGTCATAAGCGCTGCTAGTAATCCCAGAACCATCGCGGGACCAGCAAGTGGAACTGCCAGCATGTTTGCTGGTATCGAACTTAACGAGATTGGTGATCCCAATGCCACCAAAATTGGAAATACTGAAAACTGAGCTGCCATAGTTACAGTGACAATCTGGATTATCCAAAGTGGCACTTGCTTTGGGACAGTTCGGTCCAGAAAAGTTTGGATTCGATTCACCCAAAGAATCAGACCTGCGGTTGCGGCAACCGAAAGCGCAAAGCCATAAGACACTGCTAACCAGGGATCCAATGCCACCAAAGCAATGATGGCAACACTTAAGGCTGGCACTGGAGATCGATTCGACTTGGAATACGTTGCAGCCAAAGCAACTAGTCCCATGACAGTTGCTCGCAGCACACTTGGTTGCGGCCTTACCAAAACTACAAATGCAAGTAAGGCAATTACTGTCACTAAGTACTGCCAGTTTCGATTAATCCGAAAACCTCGCAGTATTGCCAGCACAACAACGATTAGCAGCGTCACGTTCGTTCCAGATACTGCAATTAGATGTGTCAGTCCGGCAGCCTTCATTTGATCGGCCAGCTCTGGATTTAAGGCCGAACTGTCTCCTAGCGCAAGCCCTGGCACCAGTCCTTGGGCAGCATCAGAGCTAAATCGTAATGATTCATGTAATCCCCTTCGTAGATTAGACGCCAACTCTTGATATCGAGGTGCTGACTGAACCAGAACTGGTGGCTCCAAGAGTTTGAGGTAGCCGGCAAAAGGTTTCCCAATAGGTGCAGGTGACAGTTTTCCCGAAAACTCAAATCGCTGTCCTGGAATGTAATGCTCGGCAATTGCAATCAGTTCTGAGTCTGTAATAAAGGACATGACAGGTGTTCCAACTTTAAAGGTGTTACCCCGAGTAGTTAATGAATCAATTCGAAACGATATTCGTAAGAGTCGACGATTGTTCCAATCCAAGTCATCTTTGCTCTGGGTAACAATTGGATCTGAGGTAATTGTTGCAATCCCTGACACGACGGAATTCGATTGGCCTGCTTGGGCAATTGGCCCGGTTGCTAGCGGCAAAATCCGCAGCATTGCGATTGCAGTACCTAACAATGTGCCGAGCAGAATCATGGCAAGTAATGTTTTTGTTTCAATTTCATTACTTGAAAATCGTTGGATAAAAACCCGAGCAATCAAAATAAAGGTGGCACACATCGCACTTGCCCAAACTGGGTTTGCTAGTACTGCTGACGTAATGACAATTGCCGCTGAAAGCCATGTGGCAACAGCTAGTGAACTAAGTCGAAAGTCCAATTAGATTCGGACAAGTGGTTTTAAGTTGGCAAAAACTTTGGGTCCGATACCTGGGACTTCTTGCAACTCTTCAATGGAATGAAATCGCTGATTTGATTCCCGCCAGGCTATGATTCGACCAGCCATTACTGGGCCAACGCCCGGCAAGGAATCTAAGTCGGATTCTGTGGCAAGGTTTAGGTTAATTCGAGGATCTGAACTTACCTGCAGTGATTGTGCATTACCGATAAAAACCATTTGGCCATCTGACAATCTTTCGGCCAGATTGATTCCAGTTACATCCGCATTTGGAGTAACTCCACCAGCGGCGGCAATCGCATCTGCAACTCTGGCTCCGGCTGGCAGTGTGACAAGACCAGGAGTCTGCACGTCGCCCTTAATGTCCACAACAATTTGATCTAAACCTTGCGAAGATACTGGAGTGCCAGAACTTGCAGTTACTGGTATTCCAAGACTTGCAACTTCTGGCACGGCAATCGGTGTTGGCCGATTAAGCCAAACTAAGCCAGCAGTTGCCAGAACAGCCACGATTACGATTTTAAATATTGGATTAATTGCTTGTATTGGTGGCGTGATCAAGATCTGCGCAGGTTCTGGTGTTGGTGAGTACTCGGCCCGACCCCCCAAAAGTTGTTGAAGTCGGTCAGCTGCAGTATCGGTGACTTGGGATTTAGGTTTATTGAATACTGACATGGATTGGACCCTAGTTACCTTGGTCTGGGACTTCCCGAAACTTATGTTTTTGTGGGGAAACTAAACCTGTGGACTTACTACTACGGCCAATGCGCCTGGACCAACGTGGGTTCCTACGACTGCACCCGCACTCGTTACTGAAATCGACTCTATTCCCGTTAACTTTTTGAGCTGTTGGGCCACAAGGTTTGCTGATTCGAAAGCCTCAACATGGTGGATGGCTATTTCAGATTTGATCCGAGCTGCTGCGGCAACAATTTCGATCATTCGCGCAATGGATTTTTCACTCGACCTTACTAATTCCTGTTGCTCAACTTTGCCGTTGATCATGTGAAGCAATGGCTTTAGATTCATCGAAGCGCCCATTTTGGCTTGCATGGCAGTAATGCGCCCACCTTTTTCAAGAAACTCAAGTGAGTCTACATAAAAAATAATTGAAGCCCCAGCGCATTTACGTTGAATCAAGTCAAGTACTTCTGCGTGACTGCCGCCAGAGTTTGCCAGTTTTGCACCAGCTTGGACTGCAAACCCAAGCATCATGGCAATTCCGCGGGAGTCAACAACGTCAACCTTAAAATCTACTTTTCGACTTGCTAGCACTGCTGATTCATAAGTTCCAGATAATTCGCTGGATAAATGCACACTAACTATTGATTCATGACCAGCGCGATGTAACTTTTCAAATGCTGCAACAAATACTTCGGGGTTAGGACGCGATGTGGTAACTGACTTGCCACTTCGCAATGCAACGGCAACTTCATCAACTGTTATGCCACCAACCTCATTGAAGGCCACACCATTACTAATTACTTGAAGTGGCACAACTTCAATGCCTAGTTCTGCACTGGTTTCAGATGGTAAGTAGCAAGTTGAGTCAGTAACGATGCCGACGGACATTAGTTACCCGAGCACTATGTTTACGAGCTTCGGTGGCTTAACCACAACAACCTTGATGTTCTGGCCAGCAATGGCTTCAATTACAGATGCCTGGCTCATTGCCAATTGCCGCATTTCATCTTCCGTAATGTTTGGCGGAATCTCTAAGCGCTCTTTAATTTTTCCATTTACCTGGATGACACACTGCACAGAATCTTCAACCAAGAGTTTTGGATCTACCTGTGGCCACGGAGCAAGTGCAACAGTTGGCTTGTGTCCAAGACGCTCCCACATTTCTTCGGCGGTGTACGGCGCAACCAAAGAAAGCATGATTGCTACGGCTTCGGCAGCTTCGCGAGCTGCCGGATCAGTTGGGCCGCAGCCAGAATCAATTGCTTTACGAGTTACGTTTACAAGTTCCATAGTTCGCGCAACTGCAACGTTGAAGCGGTAAGTCTCCACTGCAAGCTGGGCATCATTTAGGGCTTTATGAGTTGCTTTACGTAGTGCTAAGTCGCCTGCGGTGAATTCGCAACCTACTGCGCTAGTTACATCCCCAGCTAGGCGGTAAGCACGGGCCAAGAACTTCCTGGCGCCACTTGGTGAAACGTCGGCCCAGTCAACATCATCTTCAGGTGGTCCTGAGAAGACCAAAGCTAAGCGAATTGCATCAACACCGTGCTCATCTAATTCTTCGCTTAGTTTTACTAAGTTGCCACGGCTCTTACTCATGGCAGATCCATCCATCTGGACCATGCCTTGATTTAGTAGGCGCTTGAACGGTTCAACGAAATCAACCATACCCATGTCGTACATGACCTTGGTAAAGAATCGGCTGTAAAGCAGGTGCAGGATTGCGTGTGTAACGCCACCGACGTATTGGTCGATTGGTAGCCACTTCTTGGCCTGGTCTGGATCAAACGGCGCAGTGCTTAGTTGCGGATTTAGATAACGCATGTAGTACCAGGATGAATCAACAAAAGTATCCATAGTGTCAGCATCACGTCGAGCTGGACCAGCACACTTTGGACAAGGAACATTTGCCCATTCATCTGCGGCGCCAAGAGGTGAGGTTCCCTTAGGTGCTAGATCAAGTCCGGCAGCATCTGGCAATTTAACTGGCAGCTGATCAAGTGGTACTGGCACTTCCCCACATGACGGGCAATGAATGATTGGGATTGGGGTGCCCCAGAAACGCTGGCGAGAAATTAACCAGTCGCGAAGGCGATAGTTAGTTGCTGGCTTACCAAGCTTTTTGGCTTCAAGTTCGGAAATGATCTTTGCGATCGCCTCGGCTTTACCTAGGCCATCAAGGTTTCCAGAGTTAACGTGTGCGCCATCGTCAGCTGTTGCTTCACCTGTGACAGCAGGATCAGTTTCAGATGCAACTACTACGCGAATTGGTAAATCGAATGCTTTTGCAAAATCAAGGTCTCGCTGGTCATGCGCAGGCACGGCCATGATCGCGCCAGTTCCATAATCAGCAAGTACGTAATCGCTTGCCCAAATCTGAAGTCGCTCACCATTAACAGGATTGATGGCATAACGATTTAGGAAGACACCCGACTTCGGTCGATCAGTAGCCAGGCGATCCATGTCGCTGGTCGACTTAACTTTTTCTAAGTACTCCTGGAATCCAGATTCACTTTCAGTCCCCTGCGCTAATTCAGCAGCAAGTGCCGAGTCAACAGCTACAACGAAAAACGTTGCGCCATACAAAGTGTCAGGACGTGTTGTGTATACAACAACAGATTCGTCGCGGCCTTCAATTTCAAAACTAACTTCGGCGCCTTGGGATCTGCCGATCCAGTTACGCTGCATCAAGAGAACTTTTTCCGGCCACTGACCTTCAAGTTCCTTCATGTCATCAAGTAGTCGATCTGCGTAATCCGTGATCTTGAAATACCACTGATTCAATTTCTTTTTTGTTACCGCAGAGTCGCAACGTTCACATTCGCCACCGACAACTTGCTCATTTGCAAGCACGGTTTGGCACGAAGGACACCAGTTAACCGCGGAATCTTTTCGGTACGCCAATCCGCGTTCATACATTTGCAAAAAGAACCATTGGTTCCATTGGTAGTACTCCGGGTCGCAAGTGTTTAAGACACGATCCCAGTCGAAAGAGCAGGCATACCTGCGCATTGAAGCTTTTTGAATTGCAATGTTTTCGTAAGTCCAAATTGCTGGACTTTCATTTCTCTTGATAGCTGCGTTTTCAGCCGGAAGTCCAAAGGCATCCCAACCAATTGGATGCATGACGTTAAATCCTTGATGCACCCAGTAGCGAGAGATCACATCGCCTAAGGCATAAGCCTCGGCGTGACCCATATGGAGGTCGCCAGATGGATAAGGGAACATATCGAGAACGTATTTAGTTGGACGATTGTCATCAGGCCGACCCGATCTAAATGGGGCTAATTCATCCCAAACTGGCAGCCATTTCTCCTGAACCGCGTGAACGTCATAGAAATTGGGATCTGGGATAACCTGCTCGCTCATGATCCCTAAGAATACTGGGAAATGCTCTATGTCTAGAATCGGGATTGTGTCTAAGCGCGGGTGGATCTTATTTGTCGCGCTAGGAATCATTTGGGGCACGCCTTACCTATTCATCAGAATCGCGGTAGTTGACCTATCCCCTGCAGTTGTAGTTTTTGGGCGGGTGATGATCGCCGCCTTGATCTTGCTCCCAATTGCTATTCATCAAGGCCATGCCCGTTCGCTTCGGACGCACTGGAAAGGCATTCTGACTTTTGCTGTAATTGAAATGTGTATCCCCTTTGGTGCTCTTGGTGTGGCAGAGAAAGAAATATCTAGCTCTCTAACCGGACTACTAATCGCTACCGTGCCTCTAATTAATGCTGTCATCTCTCGACAGCTTGGCCTTGATTCCGTTTGGGATGCCCGAAGAATTCTCGGATTGTTCGTTGGCTTCTTTGGCGTTGGAATGCTCGTTGGCTTTGACATTAGTGCCAGCAACTACTGGGCCATAATTTTGTGTCTCGTGGCTGCGGCTGGATATGCCCTTGGCCCAATCATCATTACCAAGATGCTTAGCGATGTTGCAAGTATCGGCGTGATTGCCTGGTCACTTTTGGTGGCTGGCTTAATCTACTTACCAGTTGTTACTTATGAAGTAGTGACAGATTCATGGCGAGCACCAGGAGTTACTGAAGTTTCTCAAGATGCAATTCTTAGTGTTGTTGCACTTGGTGTTTTGTGCTCCGCAATTGCATTCGTTGCACTCTTTGCACTGATCAAAGAAGTTGGACCAACGCGAACTACCGTTATTACTTACATCAACCCTGCGGTAGCAATCATCTTGGGCGTTATCGTTCTGAGCGAATCCATAACCACCGGGATTTTGATTGGATTCCCGTTAGTACTTATTGGATCCGTCATGGCAACTAGAAGAAATGTTGCAGTAGTGAATGTTTCAGCTGCTGAGGAACGTTAACGAGCGGTAAATCCTCGGGCATATTGATTGGGCCAAGGAATTTCAACTCCAAGATCTGCTGCTGCTTGAATTGGCCAGCGCGGATTTCCAAGCATGGCCCTGCCAATCATTACTGAAGCCACGGCACCATCAGACAAAATCTCTTCTGCTTGTTCTCCGGTTGTAATCATGCCAACAGCATTAGTGAGAATTCCAGCTTCTTGTTGAATCTGTCGAGCAAACTTAACTTGATAACCAGGACCCACTTCGATCTTTTGTTCTGGAGAAATTCCAGCAGACGAACAGTCGATTAGATCTACACCACGTGCTTTAAGTTCTCGAGATAGTGCAACTGAATCATCGATGCTCCAGCCACCGTCAATCCAATCCGAGGCTGAAATTCGAACAAAGAGGCCATGTGACGCAGGAACAATTACCCGAACGTAACTTGCAATTTCACAAAGCAAACGAATTCGATTTTCAAACGAGCCACCGTATTCATCGGTTCGTTTATTTGAAATTGGCGAAAGGAATTCATGAAGTAAATAGCCATGAGCAGAATGAATTTCGATTACGTCAAAGCCAGCACTAACAGCTCGCTCTGCTGCCGCTGCAAATTGTCCTTTAATCTCTTCAATTTCATCGAGAGTAAGTTCCTTTGGGTCTGCAAAACCTTCAAACGTGACGGCTGAAGGTGCGACGGTCTGCCAGCCACCAGCACTTGGCACAACTGAACCGGGTTCATCCCACGGCACGTTAGTTGATCCCTTGCGGCCAGCATGCGCTAGCTGGATTCCAGTTTTAACGCCAAACCGCTGTGCGAATCTTGGCACTTCTGCCCAAACCTGCGCTTGCTGGTCAGTCCAAATCCCAGCACAACGTGGCGTGATTCGACCTTCCGGTGAAACGGCACTAGCTTCAACCATCACTAGGCCGGCACCACCAGTTATCAGTGCACCGTAATGAACTGCATGCCAATCCTGAATTACACCTTCGACTGCCGAGTACTGACACATTGGGCTAACCCAAGCGCGATTCTTGAAGGTAACGCCACCAACCGTTAGTTCTGAAAAAAGTTTGCTCACTTATTCCCCAATAGTTGCGACCATGATCGCCTTGATTGTGTGCAAACGATTTTCGGCTTGATCAAAAACCACACTTGCTTCAGATTCAAATACATCATGGGTAACTTCAAGACCATCGTGCATTCCAGTTTTATTGGCAATTGCGCGACCAACAGTAGTTTGCTCATTATGGAATCCTGGCAAGCAATGCATGAACTTAGAATTTGGATTTCCTGTCTTGGCAAGAGCTACTTCATTTACTTGATAGCTGCCAAGTAGTTCAACACGTTCTTTCCAAACTTCTTCCGACTCACCCATGGAAACCCAAACATCGGTGTGAATAAAGTCTGAGCCAGGCAGGGCTTCATCCATGTCTTCAGTAAGCAAAATCGAGCCACCGCTTTTAGCCAACAAACCTTGCGCAAGTTCTTGCACTTCAGCAGCTGGCCATAATGCCTTCGGCGAAGCAATTCTGATGTCAGAACCAAGCAGTGCAGAAGTCACGAGTAATGAATTACCCATGTTTGAACGAGCATCACCGACGTAGGTAAATGAAATGTCGTTAGGTCGCTTACCTGAGTGCTCAACCATGGTCATGAAGTCTGCCAACATTTGAGTTGGATGCCATTCGTCAGTTAAGCCGTTGTAAACCGGAACACCTGAATACTCAGCTAGTTCTTCAATCTGGGCTTGAGTTTTGCCACGATATTGAATTGCGTCGTAATAGCGGGAGAGAACTCGCGCAGTGTCAGCAATTGATTCTTTATGTCCTACTTGCGACGACAAGCCATCTAAGTATGTTGTGTGGGCACCTTGGTCAAAGGCAGCAACTTCGAATGCACATCTAGTTCGAGTGGACGTTTTTTCAAAGACTAGGGCGATGTTGCGCCCAACCATTTGCTGAATTTCCCGGCGTTGCTTCTTTTGTGCCTTTAGATCAATCGCTAAATCGATTAGGTAAAGAAACTCTTCGCGAGTGAAGTCGATTTCCTTAAGGAAATCGCGATTCTTCAAATCCATGATTACTCCGGGGAAGGCTAGAAGTAGGAAAGGCTGGGAAACTCTTAAGTCCCCCAGCCTACCCTGCAGAAATCAACGTCCAGTCAAGCTCATTATGTGCTTAACGCGGGTGTATCCCTCAATGGCTTCAGTAGATAAGTCATTGCCATGACCAGAATGCTTGAATCCACCGTTTGGCATTTCGGCGGCTTGCACCAAGTGGCAGTTAACCCAAATTTGTCCAAAGTCCAGATCCTGTGAAGTACGGATAACTTTTCCGTGGTTTTCAGACCAGATCGATGCGGCCAAACCGAAATCAACGTCATTGGCCATTTCGATTGCTTGGGCTTCATCCTTGAAGGTTTGAATTGTTTGAACCGAAGCAAAGACTTCAGTTTGAATCATTTCGTCGTTTTGCTTCAATCCAGCAATAAGCGTTGGTTCAAAGTAGTAACCACCATTTAGACGCTGAGCTTTGCCACCGGTCAAGATCTCAGCATGGCTTGGTAAGCGATCAATAAATCCTTGAACTCGATCAAGTTGGTTTTGGCTATTCAATGCGCCGTAGAAGTGATCATCATTTTCTGGAGCACCAAACTTGAACTCAGCAACTTTCTTGGCAAGTGCTGCCGTGAATTCCTTAGCGATGCTTTCCTGGACAATAACGCGAGTTCCAGCAGCACAGTCTTGACCAGCGTTGTAAAGATTCGCTTCAGCAACACCTTGGACTGTCTTTTCAAAATCGCAATCTTCATAAACAATGACTGGGGCCTTGCCACCTAGCTCTAAGTGAACCCGTTTTAGATCTGGCGCCGCGCTGGCTGCAATTTCCATACCAGCACGAACTGAGCCAGTAATCGAAACTAGATCAGGACGCTTGTGCGCAACCATGGCACGACCGGTATCACGATCGCCATAAATGATGTTGGCTACACCTGCTGGCAAATGCTCAGCAAAAATTTCAGCCATGATGCTTGCAGTGTGTGGTGTTGTATCTGATGGCTTCAACACAATGGTGTTACCCATTGCAAGTGCCGGAGCAAACTTCCAAACTGCCATAAGTAATGGGTAGTTCCAAGGTGCAACCTGCGCACAAACACCAACTGGTTCACGGCGAACTGTTGAGTCGTAACCACTTAGGAATTCACCGGTTGACCAACCTGGCAAGTTGCGCGCCATAGTTGCATGGAACCGAGTGTGATCGATGCACTGTGGAAGTTCCGCATCGCGCATCCACCAAAGTGGCTTACCGGTGTTTTGAATTTCGGCAGCAACAATTTCATCAGCGCGAGCTTCCATGGCATCTGCAATCCGGAACAGTGCAAGGGAGCGGTCTGCTGGTGCGGTGCGCTTCCACCCTAGGAAGGCATCACTGGCAGCTTTAAATGCGGCATCGACGTCACCTCCACGAGAAAGTGGAGCAGTTCCATAGACCTGTCCGATTGCTGGATTCTCAAACGACATAGTTTCGTTGCTTGAGCAATCTACAAACTTGCCGTTTATGAAGTTCTTTAGCGTTGTCATTTCGTTCCTTTACCTAATTAGCGACTGGCAACGCCAGCTGCAGCTTCCAAAACACATAATGCGCCAAGACGAATCGTTCTTTCATCTGCTGAATCAATCGTGGCATCAATTTCAGTAATGTCCATGCTAGTCACACTCGCGTGAGATGTCGCCAAGAATGTCAGTTCTCTTACGTCATCTGCCGATAACCCGCCCGGAGTGGCAGC
>JBIIMD010000094.1:0-3556 GCA_044232525.1 Candidatus Nanopelagicales bacterium
CCGGAAACTATCGCGTACAGCATAAAAACTTATACCGAAAATGCGCGTAGATATCCCTTAGAAATGAAAAGAATCAATTAACCTAGGGGCGGTGCTTGGCAAGGGCACCAGATGAAGTAAATTCCGACTCGTTGGAAGAAACCTTTAAAATCTAGCCGCTAGGAGATTTAGCTCGAAATGGCAACAGACTACGACGCCCCGAGAAAAACGGACGAAGAGGAAAATGAGGAAAGTCTCGAAAACCTCAAAGCCCAGCATGCCTCGAAGGTCAGTTCAAGTGTTGATGCCGACGAAGCTGATCTAAATGAGTCACTTGAACTGCCAGGCGCAGATCTTTCAGATGAATCCATCACGGTTATGGTCATCCCGAAGCAGGCTGATGAATTCACCTGCTCCCGTTGCTTCTTGGTTCATCACCGCAGCACCTTGGCTAAAGAAGTTAAAGGTCAGCCAATTTGTAACGACTGCGCTTAAGCAGTCTTTATAAATTCCGACTGTGCCTAACCAGTATTAGTTCTTCGCTGAGTTCAACGCAGTAATTAACCCATCTGGGTTGCGCGTAGAAACTTGCCAGTATGGATGTGGATCCTGTGCATCAGTTACTTCAACAATCACCGTGTTCTTAATTCCACCACGTAACTGGAAATGTGCATTGGAGTTTGCATCGGTTGAACGTGCCCGTCGGGACTGTTCAGCATCCAGTTTCTGAATTTTGCCAACATATTGAAGTGGTAGGCGAGCGCGACCAACTCTAAAGTTCAATTCATCAATTTGAATCAGCGGAGTGTTAACCACTAGGCCAATAGCTACAACAAAAGTTGCAGCTATGCCTACGACGATGCCAAGGTCAGCCCCATAAGCACGACCGTAGGCAATTCCTAGCGATGAAGTCATGATGAATGCAAAAGTCCACTGACCAAGGGAAGGCCAAAGCCGTTCTTGGAAAACTGGGCTCTCGCCGTCGACGCCTTCGGTAGTCATTCAACAACTCACTTTGCGGGTTACCGGTCACTGCATCAAGAGCGACTTATTAGAAACGATACTCTAAAGAACATGGAACGAATTGGTCGCGAGATTCACCCGCTTAGCATTCCAAGTGAGGCAGTTGCGCCAGAGCGCCATCCAGATGCACCTAAACCTGGTGAAGCTATTGAAAGCCATTACAGCAACTGCTTTGGTTGTGGCATAGATCATCCAACTGGCTTGCATATGAAGATTGAAGCGGGCGAAGGCATGACTACTCGCGCGGTATTTGAAGTGACGCAACATCACCAAGGCGCACCCGGTATTGCTCACGGTGGCATTTTGTCCTTGGCTTTCGATGAATCACTTGGCGCAACCAACTGGTTAGTCAGAGCGCCAGCAGTCACTGCGCATTTAGAGGTTTCTTATCGCTTGCCGGTACCCGTAGGAACCCTGGTTTACATTGAGGCAACTATGCAGGCAATCAGTGGACGAAAAATATGGTCAACCGCTGAAGGTAGATTGAATTCGCCCGACGGACTCCTTGCAGTTGAAGCAGGCTCGCTTTACATGCAGGTTCCAGTTGAACATTTCACAAAGCATGGCCGACCAGAGGACATTGCCAAAGCATCAAGCGATGAGAATACGCTGAACTACGTCAAGAAGCTGGACATCGCGCCATGAGCAAAGTCAACATTGAATTTAAGTTGCTCCACGATTTAGCGCAAGCACCAAAATATGCACATGACGGAGATGCTGGCGCAGATTTGGTTTGCATCGAAGATGTCACACTCAATCCGGGTGAGCGCAGACTAGTTTCAACCGGTGTAGCGATTGCTCTGCCGAAAGGTTACGTAGGGTTGGTACATCCGCGATCAGGTTTAGCTAACAAGCATGGGATAGGAATCGTAAATACCCCAGGCACTATTGATTCCGGGTATCGCGGTGAGTTGAAGATTTGTTTGATCAATCTAGATCCGATTGAAACTGTTTCGTTGCCAGCTGGAAGTCGGATTGCACAATTGGTGATTCAAGAAGTAACCACGGCACAGTTTGTTGAAGTGCAGGATCTTGAAGACAGCGAACGAAGTGACAAAGGTTTTGGTTCAACAGGTATTTCA
Organism: Candidatus Nanopelagicales bacterium; assembly: GCA_044232525.1. Taxonomy (GTDB): domain Bacteria; phylum Actinomycetota; class Actinomycetes; order S36-B12; family UBA5976; genus UBA5976. The sequence continues at coordinate 2,085 of JBIIMD010000094.1, forward strand.
TCATGACGCAAGGTCCACTTGAATTTAGTTCTGAAGTCGACACCAGCTCGATGCTAAATCTTGGTGCTGTATTTTTGCCAAACATTCCCGGGCTCGAAGTGCATTTGGATTTAGATCCGCGTTCTGGAACTGGTAAATCTGTTTCGCTTCATCTAAATATGACGATTGCCGAAGTACAGATTTTTGCAGCTGCGGTAAATGAAGATCTTTGGGCAAGTATGCGAGATGCAATCACATCCGGTTTGCGGGAACAAAAAGTTGATTGCAGTGTTGAAATGGGACGGTTTGGAACAGAGATACATGCTGTTATGCCCACTGTTGACTTAGATGGCAATGTGCACGTGCAACCCGTTCGATTCGTTGGAGTGCGAGGCTCACGTTGGTTAGTTCGAGCTGTGATTAGTGGTGATGGGGCCTTGCGTGGCACGCCTGGTAAAGCAATTTCGAGTCCAGAAATTGACGAGGTTATTTCCAAATTGGTCATCAATCGTGGTGAAGAACCGTTACCGCCTGGTGAACGACTTGCACTTCGGAGCCCAAGTGAACCGAGTGAAGCAACTGGACAACCACAAAACCAGGATTCCAGCAATATGAAGTTCGGGAACTTTCACATCCAGCTCTAGGTGTGGGTAAATATTTTTTTGAGTTAACTGGTTACAGTTATAACGTGAGCAACGCCAATCCAGATCCAATCAAAGATTCAGATTCAACTAATGACAATGTGGTAGCTGAAGTCAAGGATGATTCAGCGCTGCTGGCCTCAGCGCTAGGTGGCTGGTCGGGTGTAATCGATGCTGGTTTGCCTTTTGTGGTGTTCACAATTACTTACTTAGTTACCGATAGAAACCTCGAAACCACACTTTACGCAGCAGTGGGTACTGCAGCGGTATTGGCTCTATTGCGGCTAGTGCGTCGACAATCTTTGCAGCAAGTATTTTCGGGCTTAATTGGTATCGGTATTGCTGCTTTTTTGGCGCAGCGCACTGGAAATGCCGACAATTTCTTTCTACCTGGAATCATCACTAACGCGGTGTACGCCAGCATTTGCATAATTAGTATTGCTGTCCACAAACCCTTGCTTGGCTACGTAATCGAAGCCATGCGTGGCCGAGACATGTCGTGGGTTAAAGATCCAACAGCCCATCGCTTGTTCAGCACAATCACTTGGTTGTGGGCTTTGATCTTTGGCGTTCGAGTAGCGATTATGTTCCCGCTGTATTTATTGGGCCAGACTGCAGCACTGGGAACACTAAAGGTCCTGCTGGGCTATCCACTTTTCGCGCTAGGAATTTTTGTTACTTTCAAATTGCTCGCTAAGTCAAAGAAAGAAGTCAGCAATGACTGATGCTGTCGTCGTAAAAATCGGCGACATAGTCGAATTGCTGGTAGACAAAGTTGCAAATGGCGGCTTCTGTATAGCCCGATACAACGGCCAAGTTGTCTTTGTTCGACACGGTATTCCCGGAGAAACT
>JBIIMD010000095.1:0-3524 GCA_044232525.1 Candidatus Nanopelagicales bacterium
TGTCTATGACAAGACCTTCGACTTGATGGAAAACCGGTGAGTGCGTGGAATCAAGTTCGTCAGTGCGGAAAACGCGACCTGGACAAATCACATAAATTGGCAATTCGCGATTTAGCATCGAACGAATCTGTACAGGTGAAGTGTGAGTACGTAGAACGATGCCGGAATCTTCGCTTCCGATGAAGAAAGTGTCTTGCATAGTGCGAGCTGGATGATCCGGCGCGATGTTTAGCGCATCGAAGTTAAGCCATTCGGATTCAATTTCTGGACCTTCGGCAAGTTGATAGCCAAGGGCAACGAACACATCAGCGATCTGTTCTTGAATTGTGGTTAGTGGATGACGGCCACCCTGGGCGCGCACTCCGGCTGCAGTGGTGACGTCCACTGATTCTTCGGCAAGTAATGCGGCGTCGCGCAGGGCTTCAAGTTTTTGGGTGCGTGCGGCAAGCGCGGAGTTAACTGCCCCGCGGGACTCTCCCATTCGCTTGCCGGCTTCTGCCTTGGCAGCAGGTGGCAATGCACCAATCTCACGATTAGCTAGCGATAGTGGTGAGCGATCTCCAGTGTGGGCTAGGCGAACTTCTTTGAGTTCATCAAGGGAATTCGCTGCTGTAATCGCCGATATGGCCTCAGCAACAAAGCCTGCCAAGACCTCAGGAGAAAGTGTCGTTACTTCTACTGGGTCAAAAGACTTATTTGGGGCGCTCACGAGCACAATCTTATCGGGAAAACGCCTTAATCTTGTCGAGCGCGTCCATGACCCAAAGGGATTCACGCAGACTTGGCAACCAGACTGCCTCGCCTTGGATTCGATTTCCGACTGCTTCGATCATCAAGGTGAATGGATCGACCGGAGCGAAGTTTTCCAAGTGGTCACCGATTTGAATTGAGCTGGCTTCTTTCCAAGATGTGAAGGCCTGGCCTTGTGGGAACTCAAGCTTTGCGTTGCTGCCTGAAATCACTAGAGATTGTTTTTCTTCTTGCTCAAAGGATGTCAGTGCAGATACCGATATCGATTCGCCAAGTTTTGCTGTTGCTTCTGTTGTTAGGTCAATTCTAGTTGGACCAATGTTCGCAGAAACAGAATCAATTCTTAATTCACTATTCTTTGGCGCAAGAGCTGACCACACATGAGCTTGATACGGGCCAACATCAAGCAAGCTGCCACCGCCCATTTCTGGAACCAAGCGATAGTTCTCGGTGAACGTTGTTGTGAAAGTAAATGCGGAGTCGATGTTCTGGAGTTCACCAATGTCACCGTTGCGAACTAACTCAACAACTCGTGCAAATCGTGGATGCCAGCGAGTCCAAACCGCTTCAACTAACAACTTGTCATTTGCTACTGCTGCATCTGCCATTAACTTTGCTTCGGCGTAACTTGTGGCAAGTGGCTTTTCACACAAAACATGTTTACCGGCGTTCAGTGCTTTAGTTGCCCACTCAAGATGTAAGTGATTTGCGAGTGAGATATAAACCGCATCAATGTCAGGATCAGAAATTAGATCTTCGTAACTGGCATGAACTTTAGTTGGATTTAGTTTTTGGGAACGCTCGGAATCACGGCTGGCAACAGCGTGCAAGGTCGCATTGTTTGCATCAGCAACAGCAGGGACTAAAGCAGTTGAGGCAACCCAACTGGCTCCGAGAAATCCCCACTTAATTGTCATGAGCGAAGCAGGCTCGGACTAACTGGAATTCCATTTTTAAGCGCTGACTCTTCGGCGGCTTGCATGATCGCCACAACATCGCGAGATTGCTTAGCTTCAACAGTCATTGGAGTGCCATCAGCTAAGAACTTAGCTAGCGAGGCATGGAACAAGAACGGCTCTACCGTTTCAAACGGAATAACTTGTGAACTACCATCAGCACGATTCAAAGTGATGATTGCAGGCAAGTCAGCAACTGAATCCCCTGCCGAGGTGTCCCAATTAGCAACAATTGCGCCCTTGGTGCCGAGTACAAAGAACTTAGGTTTGCGAGCTGCAGCTAAATCTGAATTAACAAAGGTCGCAAGTACGCCATCAGCAAAGTTAATTGTGACTTGAGCGTGATCGGCATTCGTAACGTGATCCCAAACTCGCTTTTGATTCAAACCTGAAACGTGTGCGACCTGGGACGGCACGATCGACAAGATTTGATCAATGAAGTGACTACCCCAGTCAAAGATTGCGCCGCCAGATACGTCAGCGTCAGAGTGCCAGTAGGAACAAGGCTTTGAGTAACCGCCAACAAAACTTTCGTAATGGAAGACTTCACCAATTTCGCCAGCTTCAATTAGTTGCTTCATGGTTAAGAAATCAAGGTCGTAACGTCGGTTCTGGTAAACGACCAAAAGCAATTCAGAGGCCTTCGCTAAAGCCATCAACTCATCACATTGCTCCGTGGTTAATGCCATTGGCTTTTCAAGAACTACATGAATGCCTTGAGATAGCGCTTTCTTGGCCCAGTCGTAGTGACTATTTGGTGGCGTGGAAACCACAACTAAATCAATCTCACCGGAACTAAGCATGTCGTTGGCATCAGCAAAAGTTTTTGCATCTGGAGAAATCAGCAATGCGGCTTCGAGGCGTTCGGCATTGGTGTCACAAACTGCAGTTAGCGTCATACCTGGAGTAGCTAGAACTGCTTTATTGTGCTCGTCACCAATCGCTCCATAGGCAAGTAATCCAACGCGAACTAGTGAGGCAGACAAACTAAAACTCCTGAAATTTTGATAACGGATTAAGACTACTTGCGCCTGGTGAGTACCGCGAGATTTATGGATTTAGGCATTCTGGGCTTGCGCGCTTGCATACAAGCAAACTGCGCTTGCCGTTGCTAAATTAAGTGACTCGGCTTGACCATAAATTGGGATGCTAACAACTTGATCAACAAGTTCTAGAACTTCAGCAGGTATCCCCCAGGCTTCATTACCAAAAACCCACAAAGTCGGTTTTGCTAAATCAACACCGCCATAAAGAGAAACACCATTTGCATCTGCTGCCAACACTTGCATTCCGGCCGCACGTGCAGCAGAAATTGTTTCAGCAAGTTCTTGTCCGACTGAAATCGGTATATGAAAAATTGAGCCAACTGATGAGCGAACAACTTTTGGATTGAATAGGTCTACTGAATCACTAGACATAACAACACCGTTAGCGCCAGCTGCGTCTGCAACTCGAATTACAGAACCAGCATTTCCTGGATCACGGACTGCGGTGAGTGCAACAACTAACTTTGTGCCTGACTTGAATAGTTCACTTGGATTTTGATCCCACATTTGAACAACAGCGGTCATGCCCTGCGGTGAAACTGTGCTGCTGAACTGCTCGATTACGGCTTCAGTGCAAACTGTGATTTCAGCACCGGATTTTTCAATAGCTGAAACAATTTCGGAATAACGATCAAATGCTTCTTGCGTTAGAAATAATTCTTTAACTTTTCCTGCAGTGGCAGCTTCTCTGCAAGCTTGCGGACCTTCGGCCAAGAACAAGCCATCAGATTCTCTAAAGCCACGCTTTAAAAGACGACGTGCGCGCGCCACA
>JBIIMD010000096.1:0-3474 GCA_044232525.1 Candidatus Nanopelagicales bacterium
ATGGCATTGGAAAGTTTCCAGCAATTCATCAATGGCAAGTTCGAAGCAGCGAACGAAACATTTGAAAGCATCAATCCAGCCACCGGTGTCGCCTGGGCAACCATGCCAAAGGCGAATGAATCAGATGTCGATCGAGCAGTGCAATCTGCGCACACTGCATTTACGTCTGGAGTTTGGCCAACACTGAATGCCAGTGCTCGCGGAAAACTTCTTTACAAACTTGCCGACTTAATGGCTGCTGATGCTGACGTACTTGCTGAACTCGAGACTAAAGACACTGGCAAGATCCGCCGTGAAACCCGAGCGGTGATTTTGTATATCGCTGAGTATTACCGATACTTCGCCGGGCTAGCTGACAAACTTCAGGGTGCGCATTTTGATGTTGATAAGCCTGACATGGAGGCTTACACCAGACGCGAGCCAATCGGTGTTGTTGCCGCTATCGTTCCGTGGAACTCCCAAATGTTTTTGTCAGCCGTTAAGTTAGCGCCAGCCCTGGCTGCTGGTTGCACAGTCGTACTGAAAGCTTCCGAAGATGGTCCGGCTCCCCTACTTAGATTTGCCAAGCTGATTGACCAAGCTGGTTTTCCACCGGGAGTTGTGAACATCATTACGGGAATGGGTGATTCCTGTGGCAAGGCGTTAACAAGTCATCCGCTAGTGGATCGCATTGCCTTTACTGGTGGTCCAACAACTGCCAAGCAAATCGTTACTAACTCGGCAAACAACTTGGCAGCTGTTTCATTGGAACTCGGTGGCAAGTCCCCTGTACTGGTATTCGAAGATGCAGATCTCGAAAGCGCTGCCAACGCAATTGTTTCTGGCATCTTCGCCGCAACTGGGCAAAGTTGCGTTGCTGGCTCCCGCCTTTTGGTTCACTCGAGTGTTCATGCTGAACTTATGGACATCTTGGTGGCTAAGGCAAAGCGCATCAAGATTGGTGATCCGCAAAATCTGGAAACTGAAATGGGTCCACTGGCAACTAAGCGTCAACTGGTTCACGTGCAAGATGTTGTGGATCGCAGTGTTGATGCGGGCGCAAAGTTGCTAACCGGTGGCAAAGTTCCCACTGGATTTGAAGCTGGCTACTACTACGAGCCGACCATCTTGGATTGTGCTGAATCAATTGTTGCCTGCGTACAAGAAGAAATCTTTGGGCCAGTACTAAGTGTTTTGCAGTTTGAAACTGACGCGCAAGCTTTAGCGATTGCAAATGACAGCGAATACGGATTAGCATCAGGAGTATTTACCAAAGACATTGGACGTGCCCACAGATTTGTTCGCTCACTTCGGGCTGGCATTGTCTGGGTAAACACCTACCGAATGATTTCACCGATGGTGCCATTTGGTGGCTACGGTCAAAGTGGAACTGGCCGCGAAGCAGGTGCCGAATCAATTTTGGATTACACCCGAACCAAGTCAGTTTGGATCAACACGAGTGAAGCGCCAATCAGCGATCCATTCATAATGCGCTAAGCAGCATCCTTTTAATTAACAACAGTGAAGGCTTTGGTGTCCTCGAAAATTGGGCTGCCGTCTTCAGCTGAAAAATCTGAAACTGTGAGCACGTAGTTTCCAGGCTCAAGGTCACCCAAGTCGATTTTCCAATTAGATCTATCAGGGCAAGCCAACTCCGCAGTCGTGGCACCAGAACTAACGACATCGCCGCCTCGCGCTAATTCCCAGACCACATTAGCTTCAAAGGTGCAGGCAGAACCTGAAATCAAAACCGGATTTGAAACATCACTTCGATCCAGCAAGTCAATCCAAACACTAGCCAACACATCAAACCCTGGCGCTGGCACAAACACTTGGGCAAAATCCACATGGCCAGCAAGTGATTCCGAAACAACGCCATCAACAGTGAATTGAACTGAAGTAATGCTCGGGTCATTTTCAATCAGAGTCCAAACCATTTGATCAATAGCTCGCTGTTCGGATTCAGCGCCAAGAGAGATTCGACCAAGAGTTAAATCCACTGTTGCAATTCCATCAAGGATGTTAACGCTATTCACCTTGGTTCCGTTGTCCCACGAGGTGCGGTGATCGCCATCGAATGGCGGCAGTTGCCCGTTCACCAGCATGACTAGCGAATTAAACCCTTTATCATCACCTAAGTCATTCTCAACCTTGCTAACTTGGTGTACTTCACGCACAAGTCGAAAACCTTCTGACGTCTCGCTCATAAAATAGAAGAAATAATCCTGCAGCACATCAACTGTTGGACTCTCAGTTGGACTCTCGGAAGGTGCAGACGAACTGCTTGCGGTCGGCGATGAGGTTGGTTCTATTGCCACATCACGAGCACACCCAGAAAGCGCCAAAGTGGTGAAAATCGTGACAGCCAAAACTGCTGAACGTCGATACTTTATTGGCCATCGTGATTTTTGTGAATGCATGATGATCCAAGCCTAACTTGCATAAAATTGGCGCTAGAACTGCTCTGAAATACACTTCAGGGTAAGCGAACCCGCGCCAACCAAGACTCGGAAAATCATGTCTGAATTAGTTTTCTTTACCGGCACCATGGACTGTGGTAAATCTACTCTTGCTGCCCAAGTGAACTACACCCATGCCAGTCGTGGACGTCGTGGCCTAGTTTTCACGCGTAATGATCGGGCTGGATCAGGTGTGCTATCCAGTCGCTTGGGGTTAGAGGTGGCAGCAATTGAAGTAACCGATCAAACAGATTTCTTTGCATTAGCGCTGGCCGAGAATTCCAAAGAAAACCCAATGGACTTCTTCATTTGCGATGAAGCTCAGTTTTACACCCGAGTTCAAATTGATCAACTTGCTCACGTGGTAGATGACTTAGACATTGATGTCTTCGCTTTTGGTATTGCAAGTGATTTCCGAACTGAGTTGTTCCCTGGATCGGCTCGATTATTTGAATTAGCAGATCGCATTCAGGTCTTACAAGTTGAAGCGCTCTGCTGGTGTGGCCGACGCGGAACTCACAATGCGCGAACTATTGATGGCGTAATGGTGACTGAGGGTGAGCAAGTTGCCGTTGGAGATACTGGTGGCACATCAGGTGTTGTAAGTTACGAAGTTTTATGCCGGCGCCATCACATGGCAGCCATGCCAATCAATCACTCAGCAGATTAGTTTTTTCGGGAACGAGACAGTAGCCCGATTAATCCCATTCCAGCTGATACCACTGCAACAACCCGGTCGATCCGGAGATCACCATCTTTATCTAGAAAGAAAGCACCCGCGGAGCCCAGGCTCTTTGCGGCCAAGTTAGCCGGCTTCACGTACTTCTCGAGTGAGGCAACATTCGAGGTGATATTCAGGCATGTGGCCTCAATTTCAGCGGCAATTACGTCCGCACTGCGCTTTTTGCCAGGGCGCTTTTTACCGTTGCGATGTGTGCCAGCCATTCCCATAGCCTATGAGTGAACTGCAGAATCACAGAATTTCACCTTGTGGGGCCTAGGTGACCTAAAGTGCATATTTCTTATTTTCGGGTTA
>JBIIMD010000097.1:0-3458 GCA_044232525.1 Candidatus Nanopelagicales bacterium
GAAGCGGGTTTAGTTTCAAGCGAATACCAAGTTGGCGAATCGTTTGGCTTGGCTGAATAAAAGTTCGGCCAACGTAAGCATTCTTAACGAAGCCTTGAGCAAACGGAATTCCACTGGCCTGGGCATAACCAACAGCTGCTGGCGTTCCTGATTCAGGCACTGGAATCACAACATCAGCGTCAACCGGAAATTCTTTAGCTAAGCGACGGCCAACTTCAACTCGCACACCATGAACCGCATTGCCATTTATCGTGGTGTCAGGTCGTGCTAAGTAAACAAACTCAAACAGGCAACCCTTTGGATCAGCTTCAGCAAAACGCATTGAACGCAAACCATGTTCATCGATCGCAACAATTTCACCTGGTTCAATTTCGCGAACGTAAGTTGCGCCAACAATATCCAAGGCCGCAGTTTCAGATGCAATAACCCAACCGCGTTCCAATCGACCCAAAACCAACGGACGAATACCCTGCGGATCACGAGCGCCATACAAAGTTTGATCATCCATAAACACCAGCGAGAATGCACCACGAACATTTGGCAGCTCAAGCATGGCTGCGGCTTCCATGGTCATGTCCGGGTGCGCTGCAAGTAACGCAGTCAAGATGTCGGTATCGGTTGTTGCTAAGTTCCCAAAGTCTGGATACAGCTCTCCAGCTGTTTCCCGCGCCTCACGCAGGCGAGAAGAAAGATCGTGGGTGTTAGTTATGTTGCCGTTGTGTGAAAGCGCGAGGTGGCCAGTTGCTGTTGCTCGGAAAGTTGGTTGGGCGTTATCCCAGCAACTTGAACCTGTGGTGCTGTAACGGGTGTGGCCGATTGCGATGTAACCGGAAAGTGATTCCAACGCTGATTCGGTAAAGACCTGAGAGACCAATCCCATGTCTTTAAACACTGTGATGTTGTGGCCATCGCTAACTGCGATTCCAGCTGATTCTTGGCCACGATGCTGCAGCGCATACAAGCCATAAAACGTAAGTTTGGCTACTTCTTCACCGGGGGCCCATACGCCAAATACCCCGCAGGCATCCTGCGGACCTTTTTCCCCTGGGAGCAACTCGTGATTGAGTCGACCATCGCCTGCCACGCCTCTAGTCTACTTGCCAACACCTGCGAGAAGATGGGCTTATGACAAAGGTGGATCGCGCACTAGCTCTGGGTAATGCGCAGGTTGCTATTGCTAATCCAACCAACTCTGAACTCATGGCCAACGGAGTGCGCACTTCTCTGCAATGGTTCGCCGAACAACATCCGGGCCGAGCCGTTGAAGTTCGAGTCCCGCCGTACCTCGCTATCCAGATCTTGGGTGGCACAACCCACCGTCGTGGCACGCCACCAGCAGTAGTTGAAATGAGCCCGCAAACTTGGCTTGAACTATTTACCAAGAAACTAACCTGGGCAGATGCTGTCATAAGTGGAAAGATAATTGCCAGCGGCGAGCGAAGCGATTTGAGCGAGATACTTTAATCAAGCTACTTGCGTTTATTGCGTTTATTGGTTAACATCAATTTATGGCAAAAGCGGGCATCAACAAGACTTCTGCATCAACAGGAGCCGTTAAACCAAGACGGGTGCAGACAATTTCCCCCGATGCTAGTGCCATGACAATTAACACGAAAGATCTTTCGATCGTAGCTCAGAACGCAATTGCAGAAGTTTTGCGAATTGTTGAAAATGGTGGCATTCCACTTGTAACTGGAGACAAAGAATTTCTAACTACTTCAGAAGCTGCTCAAGTTTTGAATGTAACTCGACCAACCATAATTAGTTGGATCGATGAAGGTCGGTTGAGTTCTCATCTGGTCGGAACACATCGCAGATTGGTAACAGCAGAAGTTCATGAACTTCGCACGCAAATTCGGAAACGGCAACTTGCTGCTCTCGAATTCCTAATTAATTCATGACGCGGATAGTCGCTGTCCTGGATGCCAATGTATTAATTCCTGAAACTTTAGGATCATTTCTTGCAACCTGTGCCTATACGGGAGCATTTACTCCGGTACTTTCCACATTAGCTCTCGACGAAGTGGTTCGGAATTTTCCTGAGACAAAGAATCGAATGTCCAAAATGGAGACTGCGTTCGCAGAATATATGTTGACACCTTCTTCGCAAAGTATTGGTCAAGTCACTTTAGTGAGTTCGCCTGAAGATTCACACATTGTTGCAGCAGCCCAAATGTCGAAAGCGCACGTGATAGTGACCAATGACTTAGCACTCACTCGTGAGGTAAACAATCGAGAGGATTTTGAATTTAGCGCTCTCTCTTCATTTGAATTTTTGTTACTGGTGGCACAAACGAATGATGTTGAGATTCGTGATGCGGTTGAATTAATGGCAAGCCTGCGAAAGCGACCTGCTCAATGGAAGCCATCAAAAGTTATAGATTCCTTAATTGACTTAAAACAACCAGCGAATCTTCAATTTATACAGATCCTCAGGGAAAAGTTTTCCGACGACTAGCCAAACAGGCGAGGCAAAGTTTCTTCGCTAATTGCGCGAAGTTCTTCAATATCTAGCGAAATTGTTTCACCAAAGACTCCGGCCAGTTCAATCGACTTACTCAAGGAATCAACCGAGCCAATCTTTGTCACTGGGAATGACTTTGATTCACAAAGCGCCAAGAAATCATCATTTCGATCCTGTGGAACCACAACAACTGCACGCGTAGCCGACTCACTCCACAAGAAAGTGAAGGGATCCAGCCCCGCTGGAACTTCTAGTCGAACGCCAACACCAGATCGCATCGCCATCTCCGCAATCGTCTGAGCAATGCCACCTTCAGAAACATCGTGGGCCGCAGAGAATAGTTCCTGAGCAGAACCTGCCACCAGGATTTCGGCCAAAGTCATTTCCGCGCTCAAATCCAACACTGGTGGATGCCCACCAAGATGCGCATGGATAGCGTGCGCCCATTCCGAGCCAGCTAATTCATCTCGTGTAGTTCCAAGGACATAAACCAATTCACCATCAAGTCCCCAAGCCATCGGAGTGCGGCGCTCAACATTGTCAATCACACCAAGCACACCAATTACTGGAGTTGGATGAATCGCAACTTCGCCAGTTTGGTTATAAAACGATACGTTGCCACCAGTAACTGGAGTTCCCATTTCTAAACAAGCATCCGCAAGCCCAGTCACAGCCTGCTCGAATTGCCACATCACGGCTGGATCTTCTGGCGATCCGAAGTTCAAACAGTTGGTAACCGCAAGTGGCTTTGCGCCAGTAACCGCAACGTTGCGATAAGACTCAGCAAGAGCAAGCTGCGCTCCTTTATATGGATCAAGAGCCGCAAACCGAGCATTACAGTCAGTTGAAACTGCAACGCCGAGGCCAGTCTTTTCATCCACTCGGATCATGCCCGAGTCTTCTGGCTGAGCCAGGATCGTATTGCCCATTACGTACCGGTCATATTGCGAAGTTACCCAAGACTTTGAAGCAAGGTTTGGTGTTCCAGTCATGG
>JBIIMD010000098.1:0-3437 GCA_044232525.1 Candidatus Nanopelagicales bacterium
TTGCAAGAGGACCGACGTCCGATGTTACGGCAATACCCTGCAAAACATGAAATCCTGGGATTTACCCCCCATTGAAATAAGGGTTTTTCAAGTTCTCACCTGAGCCATATTGCGATCATCAGGCCAGCTATGGCTCAAACTGCGTATTTTGCCGCTGGACTAGGGATTCCGTTGGCCTGGAAGTAGGCAGCTCCCCCGTCGTGCGCGGTTAGCACCCACGGGCCTTCTTCGGTGATTGCAACAGTGTGTTCCCAGTGCGCAGCATGTGATCCATCGGTAGTTACGACAGTCCAATCATCTTCCAAAGTTCTGACATGGCGACTTCCTAAAGTTGCCATCGGTTCAATGGCAAGTGCCATGCCGACTACTAACTCTGGGCCATGTCCGGGCTCACCGTAATTCGGAACCAGTGGATCCATATGCATTTTGGTTCCAATTCCATGGCCACCGTACTCTTCTAAAATTCCATACGGACCTGCAGCGCGAATTGTTTCTTCAACTGCGTGGCTAATGTCAGAAAGTCGATTACCTGAAACCGCTTTAGCTAATCCAGCCCACATCGAAAGTTCTGTAGCTTTACTCAGCGCAGTTTGTTTCTCAATCGGGGTTCCAATTTCAATTGTTACCGCAGCATCCCCGTTCCAGCCTTCGATGATCGCACCAAAGTCAACCGAAAGGATATCGCCGTCTTGTAAAGTTCGTGGATTCGGAATTGCATGAACCACTTCTTCGTTAACCGATGCACAAATAACTGATGGGTAGCCAAAGTAGCCAAGAAAAGATGATTCAGCTCCTGCAGCCTTTAACATTTCGCGTGCGATGCGATCAAGTTGATCCGTCGTAACACCTGGTGCTGCTTCAGCTTGCATGCGAGCAAGTACATCTGCAACAACAAGGCCGGCTTTGCGCATTAAAAGAAATTGATCAGGTGTTTTGATTTCAAATTTACTTTTGCGACCAAACATTTGGTCCTACTAACTATTTAACGCAGCAGAGATTCGCGCAGTTACTTCTTCCACGGAACCAAGTCCATCAACTTGCACTAACAAACCACGTGACTTGTATAGTGCCGTGAGAGGTGCTGTTTGCTCTTCATAAATTTCAAGTCTGCGACGAATTATCTCTTCAGTGTCATCAGCGCGACCTTGTTCGATAGCTCTACCAAGTAAGCGCTTAACAACTTCTTCGGTATCAGCAGTTAGTTCAATCACTCGATCGAGTGGCTTTGAGCTGAGCATCCCATCAAGCTCTCCAACTTGAGCAACAGTTCGTGGGTAGCCGTCCAGCAAGAAACCAGCTTGAGTGTCTGATTCTTTAAGACGCTCGCGAACCATGCCATTTGTTACTGAATCTGGAACGTACTCACCAGCATCCATATACTTTTTTGCTTCTTGACCTAGTGCTGTTCCTTGGGTCAGATTCAAGCGAAACAAATCCCCAGTGGATACATGTGGAATTCCAAACTCTTCGCAGATCATGGCTGCTTGAGTACCTTTGCCAGCTCCTGGCGGCCCCATGATGAGCAGGCGCATTACTTCAGGAAGCCTTCGTAATTGCGCTGTTGCAATTGGCTTTCGATTTGTTTCACGGTGTCTAGAGCTACACCGACGATGATCAAAATACTGGTTCCTCCGAAAGCAAACCTAGAACCAACGCCCAGTGCTTCAAATGCCAAGTATGGAAGTGTCGCAACGGTTGCTAGATACAGCGCACCCGGCAAAGTGATGCGGTTCAAAACGTACGCAAGATAGTCCGAAGTTGGTTTACCGGCACGAATTCCAGGAATGAATCCGCCGTACTGTTTCATGTTGTCAGCAGTTTCTTCTGGATTGAACGTAATCGATACATAGAAGTAAGCAAAGAAAAGAATCAGTAGGAAGTTGAGGGTTAGGTATCCGGCACGGCCTGGATCCATGTTGGTTGAAACCCATTGTGCCCATGGCTCTTCAGATCCAGTTAACTGAACTATCAAAGATGGAATGTATAGCAAAGATGAGGCAAAGATAACTGGGATGATTCCAGCTTGATTTACCTTGATTGGCAAGTAAGTAGATGTTCCACCATAAGACTTACGACCAACCTGACGCTTTGCATACTGCACTGGGATTCGACGCTGTGCCTGCTCAACAAAAACAATGGCAATGATAGTTAGGCCAATTACCAGCATTACGGATAGGAACTTTAAGGATCCATCAATTGTGAAGATTGAAACAAGTTGACCTGGGAATGAAGAGATGATCGAAGCAAAAATCAGAATCGACATACCGTTTCCGACACCGCGATCTGTAATCAATTCGCCGAACCACATGATCAAGGCCGTTCCCGCAGTCATAACTATAACCAGCGTAAGCAGCATTTCAATCGATTGGTTTGGTAACAGCTGCTCATTACAACCCTGGAATAGACGACCTGGAGTTCTAGCCAACGTAATGATTGTTGTCGACTGAAGGATCGCCAGGCCAATTGTTAAGTAACGGGTGTACTGCGTTATCTTTGCCTGTCCAGCCGAACCCTCTTTTTTCAGAGTTTCTAGGCGAGGAATGACAACAGTAAGCAACTGAATAATGATGCTCGCTGTGATGTAGGGCATGATGCCTAGTGCAAATACCGATAGCTGTAGTAACGCGCCACCACTGAATAAGTTGATCAGTCCATAAATTGTGTTGTCCTGAACTGTGTCAACACAAATTTGTACTGCCGAGTAGCTAACGCCAGGAGCTGGAACTACCGAACCTAGACGGAAGATTCCAATAATGCCCAAAGTAAACAACAGCTTGCGACGCAAATCCGGAGTCCGGAATGCGGCTGCGAATGCACTTAGCATTGTTGCCTCCTTTGATTAACTGACTAGAAAAACACTTGACTTCGACAGCCTCATACTTGCCGTCGAAGTCAAATGAATCAGATCTGGGTTACGGAACCACCAGCTGCAGCAATTTTTGCCTTAGCTGATTCTGAGAAAGCATTTGCAGTTACCTTTACGGAAACTGTGATATCGCCTTGTCCAAGCACCTTAACTAGTTCGCCCTTACGGACTGCGCCAGCCTTAACTAGATCAGCGATTGTTACGTCGCCGCCCTTTGGAAATAGTGCGTTGATTTGGGCTACGTTAACGACCTGGTACTCAGTGCCAAATGGATTCTTGAATCCCTTCAACTTTGGAGTACGCATGTGAAGTGGCATTTGACCACCCTCGAAGCGAGCCGGAACTTGATAGCGAGCCTTTGTACCCTTGGTACCGCGACCTGCTGTCTTACCCTTGCTACCTTCACCACGGCCTACGCGTGTCTTGGCAGTCTTGCTACCCGGAGCCGGGCGAAGATGATGAACCTTAAGTGTCATGGTTACTTAACCTCCTCAACACTGACCAAGTGACGAACGGTGTTAACCATGCCACGAATTTCTGGACGATCTTCTTTAACAACAGTGTCGCCAAT
>JBIIMD010000108.1:0-2935 GCA_044232525.1 Candidatus Nanopelagicales bacterium
GGATGCCTGGGCTGGCTGATCGTTATGAGTTAGTAGCTGGCGAGCTATCCGATGAATTAGTCATGGGCTATTTCAGAGGTGAAATTCTAATTGGAGTTGTTGGTATCGGTATGACTTCAGAAGTAATGAAGTACCGCAAAGAACTCGTTAGCTAAGGATCAAACCGAAAACGCCGGAATTACTTTTCCAACGTGAACGCCGCCACCAAACAATTCCTGACTATCTAGCTGGCGTTCAATTTCTTGGGAAACAACTCCCATAACTTTTTGCAGGATAGCCATTGCGACAACGATTCGCGCGCGATCTGCCCCATCTTCAATCTTTAGAGCCAGAGCTCGCCCATCACCAAGTCCAACTCCATAAACTGCTTCGGCGCCTTCTTTAGCCAAAAGACTTGGGACTCCTTGCATAAGTTTTGTCACATCACGACGAGTGCCACCAAGGTACTCAGGATGTTCCCGAATTGCATCGGAAATCTTTTTTTGCTCTCCATCTGCGCTTGGACCCGAAAACTTAGAGAAGGCCCGAGCTAAGCCCACCAAAGTTGTCGACATTAAGGGTGCCCCACACCCATCGACGCCAATGTGATTTACTTTTTCACCAGTTAATTCTTCAATAGTTTCTTTACACGCCAGTTGTAATGGATGGGTTGACTTCAAGTAAGAGTTGGTATCCCAACCATTGAGAACGCAGGTGAACAACATTGCTGAATGTTTTCCACTGCAGTTCATATACGAGGAAGACTTTCCAAGACCAGCGGCAAGCATGGTGTCACGTTCGATCTCATCAAGTGGCCAGTCCGCTGGGCATTTCAGCGTCGAGGTATCCAGGTTGGCGGCATTCAAGATATCTTGAACACCAGCTAGGTGAAAGTCTTCGCCACTGTGGGATGCGCAAGCTAAGGCAAGTAATTCGTCCTTGAGTGGCAAACCATTTCTGACCATGGCCAAGCCCTGCATCAATTTACTTGAAGACCTCGGGAACATTGCTGTTGAAACATCGCCGATTGACCACTCAACTTCGCCCTGCGCATCTACAACGACAGCACTGCCAAAGTGTGCGCCTTCAACAAGTCCACTTCGGACCACATAAGCAACTGGAACTGACACTCCTCTATCGTTCCACGTTCAAGTATCGAACACCTAATGCGAACATCCCCAAAAGCAAGGCAGAATGTCAGTATGCGTGCAGTTGTTCAAAGAGTTGATGGTGCCAGTGTTGTCGTTGAAGGCCAAACTCTTGGTGCCTTTGAGGGGCCAGGACTACTCGTCCTGATTGGCGTAAGTGTCGATGACGATGACAGCAAATGCGCGATCCTTGCAGACAAGATCTGGAAGTTACGGATCTTTGAATCTGCCGCTTTGAAGGCTGTTGGTAAAACCGTAGCCTCTGAGTCGGTTGAAGTAGCCGCTGCCGACGCTAGCTTGCCAATCTTGGCTATCAGTCAATTCACACTCTTTGCAGACACTTCAAATGGGCGTCGCCCTACTTGGCAACAGGCGGCTCGAGGCCCACAAGCTGAGCCACTAGTTAAAAATGTAGTTCAAGCCTTGCGAGATCTTGGCGCTCAAGTAGAAACTGGGAAATTTGGCGCAGACATGCGTATCAGTGCGGTCTGTGATGGCCCAATGACTGTCACCCTTGAGGTTTAGCTACTCAACAATCACAGTTTGGCTGGCAGCAACTGTGCCAGCGGTTAGAACCGCATCAGTTGGTACGGAACGCTTAATGACAGCCAGGGCTAGTGGTCCACTTTCGTAGTCCTGCGTAACTGAAGTTACTCGTCCAACTTCTTTACCATCCAGCAAAACGGCATCACCAATTGCTGGCAGTTCATTTGTCGAACCATCGAGCTCGAGTTGAACAATCCGACGAGGAGGTTTGCCTAGGTTGTATACCCGAGCCACAGTCTCCTGACCGCGGTAACAACCTTTATTCAAGTGAACTGAGGATCCGATCAATCCAACTTCATGTGGAATTGTCTTGTGGTCCGTCTCAAAGTTAAGCCGTGGCACACCAGCGCGAATTCGATGCGCTTCCCAAGCCCAAGTGCCTACGTGAGTTTCTTCACTTAAGACTTGATCTAGTTGATCGCGGGGCACAAAAAGTTCACTGACTTTCCAGTCTGCTGGCCTGCGAGCAACATACTTATCATCAACTGTTGAGTCATTGACAAAGGCAGCCGACGAATGCCAGATCGGATACACATCAGATTCAATCCAGCCGGGCGCTCCAACTATTGCGATCTGATCTGAAACATCAGTGACTTCAACGCGAAGCATGAACTTCATTGACTCTAGATAATGAATCAAGTCGTTGACTGTTCCTGGCTCACAACTGATCCAAATTGTTTCATTGTGTTCAGCCACATGTATGTCATGTTCGATGTGACCATGTGGAGACAGGATCAAAGATGTTAAATGGGCAACTGGAGATTCAAAGTCTTGAGTTGTAATGGAATGCATCCAAGACTTTCGATCGGGCCCGGTGACTGTAACTACCCCACGGTGTGACAGGTCAACTCGACCGCGACCTGCAACAAGTTCACGCTGTTCCTTGAACGGCTCTCCGAAATGCCACGGCACAGCAGCATCAATGCTGGTGTCGTCCATGTGCGGAATTGCGGTCATAGGTTCATTCTCTCGCAGTTAATGCGGGATGGAAACCTTTATTGCTGAGGGCTAAAGCAGCTTTTGGCGATCCATGCAGGATGAGCACTGGCCGTGAACCGATACGTGGGCCACGTCTGTTTCAAAGCCAGCTTTTTCCCGAAGCATCTGCACGAACAATTCCGCAGCGTCGGCTGGAATGGACTCGACACCTTGGCAGGTATCGCAAACTAAGTGGATGTGAGCGTCTTTATCGACTGAATGATATGTCGGTGCGCCATGACCAATGTGAGCGTGCGTTACTAAACCGACTTGTTCCAAGACTT
>JBIIMD010000099.1:0-3321 GCA_044232525.1 Candidatus Nanopelagicales bacterium
CGTAAAGGAACTTGTCGAGCAGTCAGACATGCTGTTGGAAAACTTCCGACCAGGAACACTTGAGCGCTGGGGACTTGGTTATGACGTTTTGTCCAAGATCAATCCTGGCTTGATCCTGATTCGCGTAAGTGGCTATGGACAAACCGGACCATACGCGCCGCGTCCAGGATATGCATCTGTTGGTGAAGCCATGGGCGGCCTTCGATATGTGATCGGTGAACCAGATCGCATGCCTGCCCGTGCTGGAATCTCACTTGGTGATTCACTGGCTGCAACGTTTGCAACGCTTGGCGCATTGGCTGCGCTTCATTCAAAGGAAAAGACTGGCAAGGGCCAGATAATTGATGCTTCGATTTATGAATCTGTAATGGCATACATGGAGTCATTGATTCCAGAATGGGCTATTGGTGGATACCAACGCGAGCGCACTGGTTCAGTTTTGCCAAAGATCACTCCGAGCAATGTGTACCCAACCAAATCTGGTGAGATGCTCCTGATCGCCGCAAACATGGACACTGTTTTCAAGCGTCTTGCTCATGCAATGGGTAAACCAGAACTTGCTGATGATCCCAAGTATGCAACTCACATTGCCCGCGGAGACAATACCGCTGAACTAGACGCGATGATTGCTGACTGGAGTCGGACTTGGGAAATGAAAGATTTGATTAATCACTTAATCGAAGAAGAAGTTCCGCATGGCTTGGTTTACACCGCCAAGGACATGATTGCTGATCCACACATTCAGGCGCGTGAGTCAATCATCAATGTTGATGTCCCTGGTGTTGGCGAATTCCCAATGCAAAACATCTTCCCGTTCTTCTCAGACACCAAGCCGTCAATTCGCTGGAGTGGCCCGGCTCATGGTGAACACACGGATGAAGTGTATGGAGATCTTCTTGGTTACGACGCTGCTAAGTTAGCCGACTTGCGCTCTCGCGGAATTATTAAGTAATTCGAAATTAGTTGGAATAACTTCCGACCAAGATTTACTTGTACATCCAGGCGTAAAGTTCTGGACGACGGTCATTCCAAACTGGCCAATCTTTGCGAGCCTTAGCAAGCAATGACATGTCTAGTTCAGCATGAATGATTTCTGGGTAATTGTGTCCGCCAGCTTCAGCAAGAACTTCACCCGTAGGTGCGATCACGCAAGAACGTCCAAAGAAGTCATGAGTTTTTCCGCCGCAGGTTTCTTCGCCGGAGCGATTTGATGCAATAACAAATACACCCATCTCCATTGCGCGAAGCCGCAGGTCATCAATGAATAACGATTCGCGCCAACCTAATGAGGAAACAGCAAGTAAAACAACATCTGCACCTAATGCGCGGTTTGCCATCCATGGCTCAGAAAAAGCACGGTCGTAACAAATCAAAGCACCAGTTGAGATGCCGTCAATATCAAAATTCATTGGACCTGGTCCTGCGGTGCAGTATTCATCTTCATGAACATCAAGAGTGGGCATGTGCACTGATGGCGCTGTTAGCTTTCGGAATGCTGGGAAAGTTTTTCCATCTTGAGTTTTCCCGTGAACAACTTCACCGTTGCGATTAAGAATCACCAGTGAGTTGTAGCGCACATCGTTATCAATTTCATACATTCCAAAACCGAGGGCAGTGTTGTTGTCTTTTGCGAACTTTGCGAAGGCTGCAGTTGAGGCGCCACCAATTACTGGCTCAGCCCAGTCTCGATACTTTGGACTTTTGTCGCCAGCTGCAAAGTATGGAGTAGTTGCAAGCTCTGGCAATAGGATCAAATCCGGATTGGTACTAGCTGCCTGCTTGGAAAGCTCAAGTAACATTTCGACGTTTTCTGAAACGTTCTGAGTGCAGTTACCGCTTTGAACAACTGAGACTTTCACTGATCCTCCTGATTTGGGAAATCTATATATGTCCAAACTAATGGACATTTGCTTTGGAATATATGGCCAAGGTAATGGAGATTGCATAACTTCGTATACAAAATCGAAACAATGCCCAGAATTTGGATTTTGGAATCGAATCGGACATTGCCCTGATTAAGCCTTAAAAGTAAGCAAACATGGCAAAAAGTCTGACTTTTTAACTTTGCAACTCACGGTACGTTATCTGAATGTTGTATACAAAGTTCCTAATTAGTCCTGCATTAGCGCCATTTTTCCCCCAGACTTACACTCATCGGTAGTCGTTTCTTGGGATGATTTAAGCCGAGGGAATAGGGAGATTTCGTGTCACAGACCGTTTCATTACGCCGGTTAAGTCTTCGACGTAAAGGCAGCAAGGACAACACTAGTGCTGCGGTTTCAACTAGCTATCGCATTCAGGCTTATGCAATTTTGGTCGCCTGGCTTGTGTTGTTTGTGATTTTCAGTTTGCTGCTTCCGGAAGTCTTCCCAACCTGGCAAAACGTGACATCGATTGCAAATCAAAAAGCAGCAACCGTACTACTCACTCTTGGTTTAGTTTTCGCACTTTCTGCTGGCGAGTTTGATCTATCGATCGGAGGCGCAGTTTCACTTGGTGCCGCGATCCCAGCTTGGCTTGCAACTGTTCATGGCATCTCGCTGCCGATTGCAATCTTGATAGCACTTTTAATTTCTGTTGTATTTGGACTTATCAATGGACTGCTAAGTGTTAAAGGAAAGATTCCATCACTTGTAGTGACACTAGGAACCGGAACGGCCCTTCTTGGAATCGTCAGTGGAATTGCTGGCAATACAACCTTGAGTGTTCAAGGCGATTCATTTGTGACACTGGTAAAGACTCGATTTCTTGGCTTTTATATAGCCTTCTGGTTCATGTTAATTTTGGCCTTCCTTGCGTGGTATATCTTGGAGCACACCCCAATTGGTCGACAGCTTTACTTTGTCGGCCAAGGGCGAGAAGTTGCTCGCCTAGCTGGTATCCGTACCAACGCGTATCGATACACTTCGTTGATTGCGTGCTCGACATTAGCAACACTTGCTGGTGCCATGGTTCTCACAACAGCAGGTGCTGCACAGTCTGGCATCGGCAAGTCATATGTGCTGCCAGCGTTCGCTGCAGCATTCCTAGGTTCAACTGCAATCAGGCCCGGACGTTTTAACGTCTGGGGCACAGTTGTAGCTGTATATTTTCTCGAAACTGGAATCACGGGCTTACAGCTCAAGGGCTTCGAGAATTGGATTACAGATGTGTTCTACGGTCTCGCGCTTGTTATCGGCGTGCTCGTAGCCACTGTGGCATCCAACCTTCGGTCGCGGTCGAGTGACTGAATCAAAACAACGGGAAAGGTACGTCTAATGCAAGCAAAAAAGAAAATGCGTTTCGGCTTCGTAGCCGCCGCACTTGCTGCTGGACTAGTTT
>JBIIMD010000028.1:0-11468 GCA_044232525.1 Candidatus Nanopelagicales bacterium
CATCGCTAGGGTAGGCGAAGGACTAGTACGGAGGAACAAGTGAGCGCCGAAACCGCAAAGAATGGGATCGACATCCATACAACTGCTGGAAAGATCGCAGATCTCGAGGAGCGCCGTAACGACGCTGCCAGCCGCCGTTCTGAGGCCGTAGATAAGCAGCATGCTCGCGGCAAGCTAACTGCCATGGAGCGCATCGAGCGCCTTTTGGACGAGGGTTCCTTCCAGCAGATTGATGGCCTGGCTCGACATCGCTCACACAACTTTGGAATGGAAAAATCCCGACCATACGGTGATGGCGTAATCACTGGTTACGGAACTATTGATGGGCGACAGGTTTGCGTGTTTGCCCAAGACTTCACAGTTTTTGGTGGCTCCCTTGGCGAAGTATTTGGTGAAAAGATTTGCAAGGTTATGGACTTGGCCCTCAAGACTGGCGTACCAATGATTGGTATTAATGATTCAGGTGGCGCTCGAATTCAAGAAGGCGTGGTGTCACTAGGTCTATACGGTGAAATCTTTAAGCGCAATGCCCATGCATCTGGCGTGATTCCACAAATTTCTTTAATCCTTGGTCCATGTGCAGGAGGTGCGGTTTACTCCCCTGCTTTAACAGACTTCATTGTGATGGTTGATAAGACCTCACATATGTTTATTACTGGTCCAGAAGTAATCAAAACCGTTACTGGTGAAGAAGTTGCTTTCGAAGATTTGGGAGGTGCACGCACTCACAATACAAAGTCGGGTGTGGCCCACTACATGGCATCAGATGAAGATGACGCTCTCGAGTATGTCAAGAATCTTTTGTCATTCCTACCAAGCAACAACATGGACGAAGTTCCATACCTAGATATTGAAGCTGACATGGAAATTTCTGCTGAAGATTTGTTGCTTGACACAATCATTCCTGACTCTCCAAATCAGCCATATGACATGCACAAGGTAATCGAGACAATTGTTGATGATGGTGAGTTCCTGGAAACTCAAGCTCTTTTTGCGCCAAACATCATTTGTGGTTATGGCCGCGTTGAAGGTCGGCCTGTTGGTGTTGTAGCCAGCCAGCCAATGCAGTTTGCTGGAACGCTAGATATTGACGCCAGCGAGAAGGCGGCTCGATTTGTCAGAACTTGCGACTCGTTCAATGTGCCGGTTATCACCTTGGTCGACGTTCCAGGTTTCTTGCCTGGAACTGATCAAGAATGGCAAGGCATAATTCGCCGTGGCGCAAAACTTCTTTACGCCTACGCAGAAGCAACCGTTCCCCTCGTAACAATCATCACGCGCAAGGCTTATGGTGGCGCCTATGACGTTATGGGCTCAAAGCACTTAGGTGCTGACATCAATCTGGCATGGCCAAGTGCACAAATCGCAGTGATGGGTGCCCAAGGTGCAGTTAACGTGCTTTACCGCAAGGAACTCGCTGAAGCTAAGGATCCTGAGGCCGAGCGCGCAAAATTGCTTCAGGAATACGACGACAAGTTTGCTAATCCTTACATTGCCGCCGAACGCGGATACATTGATCGCGTGATTGTCCCGAGTGAAACTCGCGTAATGGTGATTCGTGCACTTCGTTCCTTGCGTGGCAAGCGTCAGATTTTGCCTCCTAAGAAGCATGGAAATATTCCGCTGTGAGTCAGGAAATTAGAGTTGTACGCGGCCAGCCAACAGATGAAGAGTTGGCTGCGGTGCTCATGGTAATTACTGCCCAAGCGGCGGCGGCAAGTTTGGCAAGTAAGCGCTCACATTTGCGTCCGGAATGGAATGCTGCGCATCGTGGTGTGCGCAAATCTTTTGAGCATGGCGCAGGAACTTGGCGTCGATCTGCACTTCCCCACCCGTACTAAAGCATTAGTAGATATATGTCTCGCACTGTATTACTTGCTTCAGCCTCAACATCCCGTTATTCACTATTGGTTAATGCTGGCATCACCCCCTTGGTTCAAGTTAGTCATGTTGACGAAGATGCGATAGCAGAAGAGTTAAACCCAATCAAAACTGCGGATCTTTGTGTTGCATTAGCTACCGCAAAAGGTGAAGCCGTAGTCAAGGAGATTACCGTCACTGAGGATCGAAATCTTTTGGTGATTGCCGCAGATTCCATGTTGGAATTTGAAGGCGAGTCACTTGGCAAACCTGGCAGTGCCGAAGTTGCGACAACTAGATGGAAGGCTATGAGGGGTAGATCTGGCTATCTTCATACTGGTCATTGGGTTATGGATTTAGTCAGTGGCCAAGTCAGAAGTGGCGTTGCTGGCGCGAAAGTGGATTTTGCCGATGTTTCAGATGCTGAAATCTTGGCCTACGTAAAAAGTGGTGAGCCACTTTCAGTGGCGGGTGGATTTACACATGAGGGCAAGTCTGCGGCCTTCATAACCAAGATGACCGGAGATAGTCCAGCCGTTGGCGGGATATCTTTGGCATTACTTCGGGAATTTACCAAAGATATGAGCATTGAATGGACCCAACTTTGGGACTAATAGACTTGAGGGACCAAAGGCCGTTCTAGGAGTTCAAGTGGGCACCAGTCGCAAGATTGAAAAAGTTCTAATTGCTAATCGTGGCGAAATTGCGATTCGTGTAGCCCGCGCCTGCGCTGACTCTGGCATTGCCAGTGTGGCAGTTTATGCAGATCCTGATCGGGATGCTCAGCACGTAAAAGCCGCTGACGAGGCTTTTGCCCTTGGTGGTAGCAGCGCAGCTGAAAGCTACTTAGTAATTGAAAAGCTCATTGCTGCCGCCAAGAAATCTGGCGCCAACGCAGTCCATCCAGGTTATGGCTTCCTTTCCGAGAATGCCGAATTTGCCCAGGCAGTGATTGATGCTGGCTTGATTTGGATTGGTCCACCACCACAAGCAATTCGCGATTTAGGTGACAAGGTTTCGGCACGCCACATCGCCTCCCGTGCAGGTGCGCCGCAGGTGCAAGGTACTCCTGATCCAGTAAAAGACAGCAAAGAAGTTGTTGCATTTGCCAAGAAACATGGTCTGCCAATTGCAATCAAGGCTGCTTTCGGTGGCGGCGGACGCGGACTTAAAGTTGCACGCAACCTAGAAGAAATTCCAGAACTTTTTGATTCAGCCGTCCGGGAGGCTGTAGCCGCATTCGGTCGTGGTGAATGTTTCGTTGAACGTTACCTCGACAATCCACGTCACGTTGAGACTCAATGTCTAGCGGATGAACATGGAAACGTAGTAATCGTTTCTACTCGCGACTGCTCACTACAGCGTCGTCACCAGAAACTTGTTGAAGAAGCTCCGGCGCCATTCTTGTCACAGGCACAGATTGATGAACTTTATGCGTCGAGTAAAGCCATCATGAAGGAAGCAAAATACGTTGGTGCTGGAACTTGCGAGTTTCTAATCGGAATTGATGGCACGATTTCATTCTTGGAAGTTAATACTCGACTCCAGGTTGAACACCCAGTCTCCGAAGAGGTTGCTGGAATCGACTTAGTGCGCGAACAGTTCCGCATTGCCCAAGGTGAAGCACTTGGATACGACGACCCAGAACTACGTGGCCACTCCATTGAATTCCGGATCAATGGTGAAGATCCAGGTCGTGGTTTCTTGCCAGCCCCTGGTTCACTTACTGTTTGGAATCCACCAAGTGGACCAGGCGTTCGCCTGGATTCAGGTTTCACCAAGGGTGATGTAATCGGCGGTAACTTCGATTCCCTTTTGGCGAAGCTGATTGTTACTGGACGTGATCGCCAAGAAGCTCTTGAACGTTCCCGCCGAGCGCTGGCTGAGTTCGAAATTGATGGCATTGCAACTGCACTTACATTCCATCGCGCTGTTGTTAGCGATCCGGCATTTGCTCCAGCTGATGCTGCTACTCCTTTTTCAGTTCACACTCGCTGGATTGAAACCGAATTCAACAACACGATCCCAGCCTTCTCGGGTGGAGCTGGCGAACTTGCTGAACCCGAAGCTCGTAACCCAATCACGGTAGAAGTTGACGGCAGACGCATTGAAGTTGTTTTGCCTGGCGACATGTCAATTGGATCTGGCGGTGGCGCTAAGAAGTCGGCTCGCAAGATCGGCAAGAAGTCTGGTGCTGCCGGCAGTGGCGACGCTGTTGTGGCTCCGATGCAGGGAACTATCGTCAAGATTGCGGTAACTGAAGGCCAAGAAGTAGCTCAAGGTGACTTAGTTGTCGTCCTTGAGGCAATGAAGATGGAACAGCCACTGACTGCTCACAAGGCAGGAATTGTTACTGGCCTAAACGCTGAAGTTGGAACCACAGTTCCAACCGGTACTGAACTTATGGAGATCAAGTAAAACTTGATCAATACTTATGGAGATCAAGTAAAACCTAATTCAAGTTTTGGGTTTGATGTAACTGCCTAGCAGCTTCGGCGATCGATCCAGATAACGACGGATAAACCGTAATTGTCTGTGACATCTGGTCAACTGTAAGTCTGTGTTCAACTGCAAGCGCAATCGAAAAGATAAGTTCGCTTGCCTTTGGTGCTACGACCACGCCACCAACAATGACCCCAGTATCTGGTCGACAAAAGATCTTTACAAAGCCTTCCGAGATACCTTGCATTTTGGCTCTGGCGTTTGTTGCTAGCGGGAGGTTTAACACGTTGGCAGTTTCCTTGCCTGAGTCCACATCAGTCTGACTAACGCCGACTGTCGCGATCTCTGGATCGGTGAACACATTGCTGGAAACAGTTTCAAGATTTAATGGGTGCACCGAATCACCGAGTGCGTGCCACATTGCAATTCGTCCCTGCATCGCTGCAACAGATGCCAACATCATGACCCCGGTGCAATCGCCTGCGGCATAAACACCTCTTATGCTGGTTCGGGAAACCTTATCTACCTCAATAAATCCAGCATCATTCGTCTTTACTCCAGTCTGATCCAAGCCAATGTCTACAGTGTTAGGTATGGATCCAACTGCCATCAAGCAATGTGATCCAGTGATAACTTCACCCGATGCTAGTTCCACGGCAACACCAGAATTGGTTCGAGTTACTTGAACTGCGCGGCTTTGGGAAAGAACTTTCATGCCTCGCTTTGCGAAAACATCTTGGACTACTTTTGCGGCTTCTGAGTCCTCGCCAGGCAAAACTTGATCCCGAGATGAAACTAAAGTCACCTGGGAGCCGAGAGCCTGGTACGCACCAGCAAATTCTGCACCAGTAACACCAGAGCCCACAACGATCAATTCGGAAGGTAGCTCGGTGAATTCATAAAGCTGTTTCCAGTTCAGAATCCGCTCGCCATCAACTGCTGCACTGCTTAGTTCTCTTGGGCGGGCACCAGTTGCTATCAAAACAACTTCAGCTTTAAGAACTATCTCAGTTCCGTCACTAAGTTTGGCATTAACATTTTCAGCGTCGATAAGTTCAGCAGTTCCAGCCAACACTTTCACGCCTTGGGAAAGCAAGCGCTGTTGAATATCTGAACTTTGGGTTGCTGCCCATTTCTTCAATCTGGAATTCACGTCTGCGATATCAATCGTAACATCGGTTGCATGCACACCAATAGCAGAACTGCCTTTAGTGTCGATTGCAGCTTCAGCAACGGCAATCAGGGCTTTACTGGGAACCACATCTGTAAGTACTGCTGCGCCACCAATGCCATCACGTTCAATTAAAGTTACATCAGCGCCTAATTGAGAGGCCACCAATGCAGCCTCATATCCGCCAGGGCCCCCACCAATGATTACTACATTTGTCACGGATCTATTCTCTCGCAATTAAATGTCTGCGAAAACTTCCTTAACCATCTCGATTGTGGTGCCTGGATGCACAAACGCAAACCGGCCAACAGTTTCACCTTGCCAGGAAGTTGGTGTCACAAATGCGGTCTGGGATTGGATTAATCGATCTTGCAAATCCCGATAATCTTTGGCTTTCCAGCCTTTTCGTCGCCAAAGGACCACTGAGAGTGAAGGTTCAATAACTAGTTCCAAGTCATCATGCGTTCTGATGTAATCAGCAACTTCTTTAGTTAGTGAGATTGAAGCCTCAACCGCGTCGCTGTATGCCTTAGTTCCATTCACAACTACCGAGAACCACAGCGGTAGTCCCCTGGCACGTCTGGTTAGGTGGTAGGCAAGATCAGTTGGATTGATGAGCGAATCATCTTCGTGCAACACATCTAGATAAGAAGCATCCTGAGTATGAACTGCGGCCGCCAACTTTGGGTTTTTGTAAAGGATTGCAGCCACATCGAATGGTGAGAACCACCACTTATGCGGATCCATGGTTATTGAATCCGCAAACTCGATGCCATTAAACTGATCCCGTACTGATGGAGCAAGCAATCCTGCCCCACCATAGGCAGCATCAACGTGGAACCACATCTCATGAACCCGAGCTACTTCGCTAATTCCAGCAAGGTCGTCAATGATTCCTGCGTTAGTAGTGCCAGCGGTAGCAACTACTCCGACCACTGGTGCATCGTTAGCGTCAACTTTAGAAAGTGCCAGCTCTAAATCCGCCTTGGTCATGGCATATCCAGCAGTTTCAACAATGAGTGGTTCGATATCTAAGATTCCAAGTGAATTTCCAATTGAGGAATGTGCTTGTTTACTTAATGCGATTCGTACTGGCAATCGCTTGCCGCCATGTATGCGCTGACGGCCGGAATCTCGAGCCACAGTAAGCGCAGCTAAGTTAGCAGCGGAGCCACCAGAAACAAATGTGCCACCAGCAGATTCTGGTAGACCCGCAGCATCAGACATCCATCGCAAGACTTGGTTCTCAGCAGAAATAGCTCCAGCTGCTTCCAGCCATGAGATCCCTTGAATCGAAGCGCATGAAACGATCATGTCGAATAGCAGCGCTGCTTTAGTTGGTGCAGTTGGGATGAATGCCATGAAGCGAGGGCTGTCACCGGAAACAACAGTCCGTGAGATTACTTCGTCGTAGAGCTTAAGTATGTCGGCTGCCGGATTTCCTTGGGGCTTTATCAATCCAGAGATGGCTTCGGCCAATACCTTTGGATCTCCGGGGAAATCTAGCGGTACATCGGGAATCGATAATCGATCCCGCATATACTCAAAAACTTGGTCAGTTAGTTCAGCATCAAATTTATGCATTGAGTTCGGATTTTTACTTGCTCCAGACATTGAAACCACCAATGACTAGGTCCATGAACCGCCGATCTCACATTAGCCAGCAGGGTTTTCACGACCACCACTATGTTATCGGGTGCGCGACTAGAAAAAATCTGGTGGGTTGTAACGGCCCCAGACCTCACGAAGTGCATCAGCTACTTCGCCACCACTTGCCTTTGCAGCCAAGGCTTCCTTCATTGGATACATTACGTTCTCTGTTGATTCAGCCGCACGCTTTAAGGAATCTAAGGCTCGCGTAACATCGGCGTTATTTCGAGAATCTCTAATTGCTTGCAGGCGAGCAACTTGCTGCTCCCCAATGGCCGGATCTACTCGGAGTGGTTCATATTTCTCTTCAACGTCGATTGCGAACTTGTTGACGCCAACGACCGTGCGCTCACCTTTGTCGATTTGTAAGGCATAGTCGTAAGCGCTGGTTTCGATTTCATTCTTTTGGAAACCAACTTCGATCGCCTTTGCTGCGCCACCAAATTCTTCAACTTTGCCCATAAGGCGCAAGATCTCTGCTTCTAGCTCATCAGTCATAGCCTCAACAACGTATGAGCCAGCGAATGGATCCACGGTTGCAGTCACATCAGTTTCGTAGGCCAAGACTTGCTGAGTGCGAAGTGCCAATCGAGCTGCCTTTTCAGTTGGCAATGCAATGGCTTCATCAAAGGAGTTGGTGTGAAGTGACTGAGTGCCACCTAGTACCGCTGCTAAGCCTTGGATTGCCACACGAACTAGATTTACTTCGGGCTGCTGCGCAGTTAATTGCACACCTGCAGTCTGAGTGTGGAATCGAAGCATTTGGCTCTTTGGGTTTGTCGCCTTGAATTCATCTTTCATGATGCGCGCCCAAATCCGGCGAGCTGCGCGGAACTTAGCAATCTCTTCCAAGATTGTGGTTCGGGAAACAAAGAAGAAAGCTAGCCGTGGCGCAAAGTCATCGACATTCATTCCGGACTTGATTGCAGCTCGGACATATTCGATGCCATTAGAAAGCGTGAATGCGATTTCTTGCGCTGGCGTAGCACCGGCCTCGCCCATGTGATATCCAGAAATCGAAATCGTGTTCCAGCGTGGGATTTCTTTAGCGCAGTAATCGAAAATATCTGTCGTCAACCGCAAAGATGCTGCTGGCGGATAGATGTACGTTCCGCGGGAAATGTATTCCTTCAGAACGTCATTTTGAATTGTGCCATTTAGTGCTGTTCCAAGGATGCCCTCCCCTTCAGCTACTAGCTGATACATTAATAACAGAGTTGCGGCTGGTGAATTGATTGTCATCGAAGTTGAAACTTGATCTAACGGAATCCGATCGAACAAAATCTTCATATCTTCGACGGTGTCGATAGCGACACCAACTTTGCCAACTTCGCCTTGAGCTAGTTGGTGATCAGAGTCGTAACCCATTTGGGTAGGAAGATCGAAGGCAACACTTAGGCCTGTAGTTCCAGCCGCTAGCAGTTGGTGGTAGCGCTCATTGGATTCGGCAGCCGTGCCAAATCCAGCGTACTGACGCATAGTCCACGGACGTCCGGTGTACATGCTTGGATAAACACCGCGGGTAAATGGAAATTCACCCGGTTCACCTAGTTCAACCGCCGGATCCCAGCCATCGCGTGACGCCGGCCCATAGACCGGATCAATAGGTAGCCCTGATTGTGTAATCCCCATAGGTAGAGGTTAGTCGGCTTTACGGCGTCCGATTGTGCGTCCTAGCCAAACCAGCGGATCATATTTCTCATCAACTACGCGTTCCTTCATCGGGATAATCGCATTGTCAGTGATCTTGATGTGTTCTGGGCAAACTGCGGTGCAGCACTTGGTGATGTTACACATACCAAGACCGTGCTCTTCTTGAGCTTCGCGCTTACGATCACGAGTATCCAATGGGTGCATGTCTAGTTCAGCAAGACGAATAAAGAAGCGAGGTCCAGCAAAGGATTCCTTGTTTTCCTCATGGTCACGAATTACGTGGCAGGTATCCTGACATAAGAAGCACTCAATGCACTTGCGGAACTCTTGGCTACGCTGCACATCAATTTGCTCCATGCGGTATTCGCCTGGCTTTAAGTTGTCAGGTCCCTTGAATGCTGGAATCTCACGAGCCTTCTTGTAATTGAAGGACACGTCAGCGACTAAATCCTTGATCACTGGGAAGGCGCGCAGTGGAGTTACGGTGATCTCTTCGTCTTCGGCAAAAGTATTCATGCGAGTCATGCACATAAGGCTTGGCTTGCCATTGATTTCAGCACTACAAGAACCACACTTGCCAGCCTTGCAGTTCCAACGAACAGCTAGGTCTGGTGCCTCGGTTGCCTGGAGGCGGTGGATGACGTCGAGTACAACTTCGCCTTCGCCAACTTCAACCTTGTGTTCTTCAAGTTGACCGGCTTCGCTGTTACCGCGCCAGATTCGCATCGATGCTAAGTAACCCATTAGTTGCCTCCCATTCCAAGCTGCGCCAGTTCTTCAGGCAGCAGGTACTTCTTCAATTCTTCGCCGTCAAATAGTTCAGCCAATTCTTTTGGCATTGGAGGAAGGGTCTGGCGTTCGGTGCTTACCTTTGAGCCATCCCATGAAGTAATGACGTGAATTGCGCGCCACTTTGGATCCATAGTTGGGAAGTCGTCGCGGGTGTGTCCACCACGTGATTCTTCACGTTCCATAGCTGACTTAGCAACAGCTTCACTCACAAGCAGCATGTTCATTAGGTCAAGGGCAATGTGCCAACCTGGATTGAACTTTGTGTCACCTGAAACGCTTACGTGCTTTGCACGCTCCTTCATGAGTTCAAGCTTTTCGATAGCTTCGCGCATTTCAGCGCCTACACGAATAATGCCAACTAGGTCATTCATCATCTGTTGAAGTTCATAGTGAACTGCGTAAGCATTTTCCTTGCTATCACCCTTGAAAGGTGCCAAAGCCGAAGCTAGTGCGCGATCGATTTCAGCCTGATCCAACTTTGGCTTGGCACTAAGTGCAGCTACATACTCACTAGCTCCAACTCCAGCTCGACGACCGAATACCAAAAGGTCAGAAAGTGAGTTACCACCTAGGCGGTTTGAACCATGCATACCGCCAGCAACTTCACCCGCGGCAAATAGACCTGGGACGCCAGTTGCAGCGCCAGTGTCTGGATCAACTTGAACGCCACCCATTACGTAGTGACAGGTAGGTCCAACTTCCATGGCCTGCTTGGTGATGTCCACATCAGCAAGTTCCTTGAACTGATGCCACATGGATGGCAGGCGGGCCTTGATTACCTCTGGGGCTAGACGAGTCGAAACATCTAGGAATACGCCACCATGCGGGGAACCTCGGCCAGCTTTAACTTCGGTATTGATCGCGCGCGCTACTTCATCGCGAGGTAAAAGTTCTGGCGGACGACGGTTGTTGTCTGGATCGGTGTACCAGCGATCGGCTTCTTCCTCAGTGTCTGCGTACTGCTTTACGAATACTGGTGGAATGTAGTCGAACATGAAGCGCTTGCCGTCTGAGTTACGTAAAACACCTCCATCACCACGGACTGATTCGGTAACCAAAATGCCTTTAACAGAAAGTGGCCAAACCATGCCAGTTGGGTGGAACTGAATGAATTCCATGTGCATTAGATTTCCGCCAGCTTTAAGGGCTAGGGCGTGACCGTCGCCAGTACCTTCCCATGAGTTGGAAGTTACCTTGAAGGATTTGCCGATACCACCGGTTGCAAGCACAACTGCAGGAGCTTCAAATACAACAAACTCACCGGATTCACGCCAGTAACCAAGAACGCCAGAAACCTTGCCATCTGTCTTAAGAATTTCTGTGATGGTTAGTTCGGCAAAGACCTTGATCTTTGATTCGTAATCGCCAGTTTCTGCGAAGTCTTCTTGCTGCAACGAAACGATCTTTTGCTGCATGGTGCGAATCAATTCCAAGCCAGTGCGGTCACCAACGTGAGCTAGGCGTGGGTATTCGTGGCCACCGAAGTTACGCTGGCTGATCTTGCCTTCTGGAGTGCGGTCGAAAAGTGCACCATAAGTTTCAAGTTCCCAAACGCGATCTGGAGATTCCTTGGCATGAAGTTCAGCCATGCGCCAGTTGTTCTGGAACTTTCCGCCACGCATTGTGTCACGGAAATGAACCATCCAGTTGTCTTTGCTGTTTACGTTACCCATGCTGGCGGCAATGCCACCTTCCGCCATAACGGTATGTGCTTTACCAAACAAGGACTTGCAGATGATTGCAGTACGCAGACCACTTGCCCGTGCTTCGATTGCAGCGCGAAGTCCTGCGCCACCAGCACCGATGATTACAACGTCGTATTCGTGACGCTCAAATTCAGCCATGAGTGTTCAAGTCCCCTTAGAAGAAGTAGATGTTTGTGATTTGGCCTGTTGCGACG
>JBIIMD010000100.1:0-3260 GCA_044232525.1 Candidatus Nanopelagicales bacterium
GTTAATGACCGCAATTGTGCTGGCGCTGATTTGTGCCCTAAGTTACGGCGTCGCTGATTTTTGGGGTGGTCTAGCAACTCGTCGGGGCTCAATTTGGAAAGTTCTGCCAATCATCGTTGCAACTGGCATTGTGACCCTAGGGCTTGCAGTCCCATTCTTTGGCGCAACCTTTAGTCAAGGCGCGATCGTCGCCGGTGTTGCAGCTGGACTGTCGGGAACCATCGGATACATCTTCATCATGTATGGCCTTGCCCTTGGTCCAATGAGCGTTGTTGCACCAATTTCTGCAGTGATCGGGGCCATGATTCCGTTTGCGGTTGGATTCTGGCGGGGTGAGACACTATCTACAGTCGGATTCATCGGCGCAGGTTTAGCCTTTATCTCCATTGTTTTAGTAAGTCGCTCAACGGCTGATGCCACACACCCAGTAACTGCTAAAGCAGTAATCGTGGCAATTATTGCTGGTCTTGGTATCGCTGGTTACTTACTTGGAATTAGCGGTGGCCCTGATGACAGTGGATTGGCACCCGTAATTGTGGGTCGATTAGTCACGGGTGGAATTTTCATCTTTATCGCAATTGCCAAATGGAAAGCGATTCGCCAAGGCGCGATCGATTACAAGCTGGCAATTTCTTCCGGAGCATTGGATGTTGTTGGTGGTACTACCTTCATGCTGGCAACACGTGCTGGAGATTTAGTCCTTGTGGCAGTTGTTGCAGCTCTGTACCCAGCCTTTACCGTGCTACTTGCTCGGGTTGTTTTGCACGAACGCATGGAGCGTCATCAACTCATCGGCCTATTTGGTGCTGGTGCGGCGGTAGTGCTTCTGGCCACTAGCTAAGCCCTAGACTCGAAGTCTTATGTCAGCCGTTCTGCTTGCCTTCGCGTGCGCACTGGCATACGGCTTTGGTGACTACTTTGGTGGACTTGCAACCAGAACAAGTCCACTCTTTAAGGTTCTGCCGATCACTGTTGGTACTGGCTTAGTCTCACTGTTGATAGCTCTGCCTTTTCTGGGCGCAGACTTTAGTCGGGAAGCTGTAACTGCGGGATTGCTCGCCGGGCTTTCTGGTGTTGTTGGATACATCTTTGTTTTGAAATCTCTGGGACTTGGCCCAATGGGAGCAGTTGCTCCAATCACTGCGCTGGTTGCAGTCATCATTCCATTTAGCGTTGGGTTATTTCGTGGCGAGCGCCTAACAGTTTCAGGATCAATCGGTGCACTACTAGCTATGGTTTCGATTGTGCTCGTGAGTCGTTCAACTGTGGACGCCACTCACCCACTTTCTAAAACTGCAGCAATTTACGCAGTGCTCGGTGGCTTTGGGTTTGCTTTGTTTTTGCTAAGTGTAAGTAGTGCTCCGGTAGGTTCTGGGCTGTCACCCGTAATCACAGCTCGATCCTTGACCATGGTGATTTTTTGTGTCACAGCGATAGTGCTCTGGAAATCACTGGTAGGTAAGCCAGTTGATACCAAGCGAGCTATGGCATCTGGTGCTTTGGATGTTTGGGGTGGCACTACTTTTATGCTCGCTTCCCAACGAGGGCAACTTGTCGTGATCTCTGTTATTGCGGCTCTTTATCCTGCGATTACGGTGTTGCTGGCTCGGATCTTCCTGAAGGAACGCCTGGAGCGTCACCAGGTTGTTGGGCTATACGGCGCAGGTATAGCCGTGGTCTTGTTGACCATTTCCTAGTAAATTGGGGACCAATTGCCTATCAGAGGTGATTGAAGATTGGATCCAATCTGTGATAAATTGGATCCAATTCCAACGATAGGAAACCCAATGGCCGCGCCACAACATCCATTTGAGCTTTACGCAATCGACAGCCTGTTCAATGACGAGCAGCTTGCAATGCGCGATGCAGTTCGCAAGTTCGTCGATGACCGGATTAAGCCACATGTTGGCCAATGGTTTGAAGATGGTGAGTTCCCAGCCCGTGAGTTGGCTAAGGAAATCGGTCAAATGGGTATGTTCGGTATGCACCTAGAGGGTTACGGCTGCGCTGGTACGGATGCTACTTCGTATGGTCTAGCTTGCCTAGAACTTGAAGCCGGTGACTCAGGTCTTCGCTCATTCGTTTCCGTCCAAGGCTCCCTAGCTATGTTTGCAATCTGGAAGTTTGGTTCCGAAGAACAAAAGCAAGAATGGTTGCCACGTATGGCGACCGGCGAAGCGCTTGGTTGCTTTGGTCTAACTGAAGCTGATGCTGGTTCTAACCCAAGTGAAATGCGCACTAACGCTAAGCGCGATGGTGACGACTGGATTCTTAACGGCTCAAAGATGTGGATCACAAACGGAAACATCGCAGATGTTGCAATCGTTTGGGCCCATACCGATAACGGCATCGAAGGCTTCGTAGTTCCAACTAACACTCCTGGATTCAAGGCCAACTTGGTTAAGCACAAGATGTCACTTCGTGCATCGATCACCAGTGAATTGGTATTTGAAAATGTTCGCCTTCCAGCATCCGCTGTTCTTCCTGAGGTTCAAACACTTCGTGGCCCACTTTCCTGCTTATCCGAAGCCCGCTTTGGAATTTTGTTCGGTGTCGTTGGAGCTGCTCGCGATTGCCTAGAAACTGCCATTGATTACCAGTTGAACCGTCATCAGTTCAATCGTCCACTTGCTGCCTTCCAGTTATCCCAGCAAAAGCTGGCTGACATGGCAATCGCAACCGGTAATGGAATGTTGCTAGCTGCTCACCTTGGCAAGCAAAAGGATCAGCACTTACTGCGCCCAGAGCAGGTCAGCGTTGGCAAGAAGAACAACGTGCGCATGGCTCTTGAAGTTGCCCGCGAATCCCGCTCCATGCTCGGTGGATCTGGCATCACATTGGAATACCCAATTATTCGCCACATGAACAACTTGGAAAGCGTTTACACCTACGAAGGTACAAACGAAATTCATACTTTGGTTGTTGGTCAAGCGCTTACTGGAATTGCTGCTTACGCCGACTACAAGGCCTAGTTACTTAAGTAAAAAAGCCCCCGAGAGTTCGGGGGCTTTTTTATTGAAATTAAACTTCTTTTGGTTTACGGGTTAGAGCTTTATCTATGCCCCAATAGATGCCAGCAACAATTATCGAAGCGAACAGGATGCCCATTACAAAAGTTAATACATAGGCATAACCAAATGAAACTACGTCAAAGAAGTCATACGGGTACTTGCCGATGATTGCGCCACGGAACAAGGTGTAGAACACGTAAATGATTGGCAAAACCAAAGCAGCTGCAATGTTCTTTAGGGTGAACCAGC
>JBIIMD010000101.1:0-3253 GCA_044232525.1 Candidatus Nanopelagicales bacterium
AATGCCCCGACCATTGGATCTGACTTTGAGCCGATTTTTGGTGAATACGTAACCCTAAACAACGCAACTGAAACAGACATGGACATAAGTGGCTGGAGTTTGCGGGATCAGTCACTTAACTTCTTCTGGGATGCGAAGAAATCAACTTGGAAACAAGATAAGAATGAATTTCCCGAGGGCACCATTATTCCTGCAGGTGGCCATGTGACTTTCTACATGGACAATCCCAAGAAATACCCTTTGAACAAAGCGAGCGAACGTGAATATTTCAAGTGGGCGTTCGGCGATGGTGGTGCGTTACTAGCGAATGCCTATGTCAACAATGCTCGCATTAGTGGCGAAGGCGTAATGTTGCTTGACTCAAAAGGCAACATTCGCCGAACTTTCATCACACCATGTGGATCAAGTTCTGAAGGATTTGCTGAATGTGTTCCACCTAAGTGGTTTACTAAATTGGCTACTCCTACCGATGAACAAATCATTCCAGTGCCGATTGCACTAAATCGGGTGGCCAATACGACGTACAACCCAGTCGTTAAATTGGTTTCCGGATCTATCCAATATCTTGATGATTCAGGGACGTATGTACCTCTATCAACAAATGGAAAGTTCATTGATGCTGGCGTAAGTAGCGAGGAAATTGATGGGAAATACACTGCAAATAAGGTTTTGGGTTTCTCAACTTCACGAAGTGGCGAACTGCTTAAAAATAGTCGAGTGCCGATAGCAGACAAAACGGGAACTAAGCGAACCAAGGTGTACACCCGAGTTGCATCAGGGTTTAACGCCCTCCCATCAGTAATTGGCATGACCGCTAAGCAGGCCACTGATGCATTGGCTGGAGCAGGTTTTAAAACTGTTACTTCTGTCGTTGGTCCAAGTGCTGGTGAAGCTCGTGGAACTGTCGCTAGTTTGACCGTTGATAGTTCAGCACCAAAGACACGTCACGCACTGACTTCAACGATTGTGCTTACAGTCCACCCTTAATTTGAGTCTAAAGATTACCAACTCTTCATTGTGGGGCAAAGGTTTCTAAGTTCTAATTAATCAGTGCTTGGTAGCAGGTTTTTTGGATCGATAGTGATTTCAAGTTGGGGGACCTGGGCCTTAACTTCTTCCAGAGCTGCGGTCTTTTCTGCTAATTCTTTAATAGCTGCAGCGTTTATTGCTTCAACTGGGACACGGCCGTAAGTTGGGTTGCCCCAGATTGCGGTTTTGCCAACCCGACGACCTGGCCGTGGTGAATCCCACATCATGCCATCGCCAGCATAAATGGCAACGTGATTGGTACCTCCACCTTGCCAGAAAAGCAAGTCTCCAACTTGGCGATCTTCGAATTTAACTGGGTCAGCCCATGCTTTTTGTGACTGTGAGGTCCGAGGTAAGTTCACACCTAATTGCCTAAAGACGTATGAGGTGTAACCGGAGCAGTCAAAGCCCTTAGGTGTGGTGCCACCACGAACATATGGTACGCCTCCATAGTTGTCTGCAATGTCAATGATTGTCGCGCCATCAAGGCTGGTGTTTGCGATACGAGCTTGGGCTGCTGCAATTTCTTGCTCTAAAGTCTGGATACTCCGGGATCGCGTAGCTTGAGCTTCTTGGAAAGATTCACGAACACTTAGGTATTGAGTTACTGCATCTTTTGCCGCAGTGGCTTCGATCTTTACGGTTGTATCCAGCTCGGTTGGAATCGAGCTTGCGTTAACAACAGATGCGCCAGTTGCTGCGCCTAATGTTCCAAGCACAAGGGTCAAACTTGTTGCTGCCCACGGAAGTGAAGTTCGGGGCTGACTTGCGTGCCGACCAGGCTGGCCATTCATGAGGTCGATTAATGCATCAGCTCGAGCGTCAATGCGAGATACTCCATTAGTCAATGCTGCGTCAGCATCATCAAGCCGGTCAGTCACAAAGTGGGAAACGCCAGTAGCTGCGGCAACCAAGGTTTCAACACCAATGGCAACGCGAGCATCAAAACTTGCAACTGATGCATCAAATTTGGCATCTGTTGCGGCAATTCGGTTTGTTGCGATTGTCGAGACCTGGGTATAGGCGTAAGTTGCCTGCGCGAGTCGGTTATCAATCCGGGAATCCACACGACTAACTACGCTAGTTATAACTTGATCGGCTGAGTTAATACCATCGGCAAGCGCAACTGTTGCAGCAATTGTTCGGGCTTTGCCATTAGCAATCCGCGAATCCACGCGGGAAATTCCCAGATCCATAGCGCGCTCAAATGCTAGGGCTTTGGCGTTAACCAAATTCAGAGTTCTCACAGTTGCATTTGCACTGCGTTCAATCCTTTGGTCAATTCGAGCATCAATACGTGTTACACCATTGGAAATTCGAGTGTCAGTTGCATTAGTGAGTGCCGCAGCACGAGCAAGCGAAACTTCAATTGCATTGACGCTGTAGATGATGCCGGCGTTAACGCGAGCGTCGGCGCGCATGAAATCGGTTTCGATTCTTTGATCAATTCGAGCTGTGATGCGATGGGCGAGGTTCAAGGTTTTTGCTTGGCGACGGTGAGCGCGGTTTGCAGTGTTGGTTACGCGGACATCAAGGCGATCAAATCCACGAGTGATTTTGTTGTCGGCGCGATGAGTAAGCGTAACGCTGGCATTCATCGATGCAATGGCGGCGCGAGTACTGGCTGTAGTAGCGCGGTCAAATTTGTGGATACTGCGGTTCAGTTTTGCGTCAGCGCGAGTTTCAATATTTTGAGCAACTGATCCAAGGCGATTGGCAGTTGCCACAGCCTTGGCAGTGCGAGCTGCCGAGCGGGAATCTGATTTAGCCACCTGCTGATCTAGTGCGCGATCTAGTGTTGCGGCCGAGCGAGCTAGGCCTATGGAAATTGATTGGGTGCGGTCAGCCACAGCGCTAATTCGGCGATCCATGGCTGCATCGACCCGGGCAAACCCTGCCTCCAAGAACGCATCAAGGCTGGCTTCAACGCGGTCGAGAAGGCCAATCGGCAGCGCAACAGCGCGGCGAATAATGGCCGTCGGACGAGCTATGGACATCTGGCTCCCAGCGCCGGTGGGGTGAGCTGTCGGGTGCGGCTCTGGGAAGTCAGCCGGCCAGTTTCCTGGCTTTACCCCAAGGTCCTTGATGGACCGCTTACCTGTGGTTCCCCCACACTCACCAAAGTTTTGTGTCCCTTCGCAGGTGGTGAGACTTGGCGCCCTGCGTCGGTCGGCTCCGGGTGGAACCTACCCTTTCATTCTACCTTTTTGGCGTTTTACAAGGG
>JBIIMD010000030.1:0-10773 GCA_044232525.1 Candidatus Nanopelagicales bacterium
CCAGCGCTGCAATAACATAGAGCCGATCTGCTAACGGATCGAGTAACTCGCCTAGTCGACTAAATTGATTTAACTTCCTGGCGAGAAATCCGTCCAGCCAATCAGTAAATGCGCTGACGACCAAAAATATAAGGGCAATACCATCGTTTTCTGGACCCACAATTAGCCAGAAAAAAACTGGCACACCTAGTAAACGTAATGCGCTAAGTGCGTTTGGAATCGTCCAATTGTTGTTAGCAACACCTAACTGCGTTGGATTTCCCACATCTCAAGCCTACGGTCAACCTTGGGGTTTGCATGCGATAGCCTTTCCCGAGAAGAAAATTAAGCCCTGGTACTCCAACTGGCAGAGAGCGCGGTCTCAAACACCGTTCAGTGTGGGTTCGAATCCCACTCAGGGCACCAACTGATTTGGCACTGTCCCAGTGCTTTCCAGATGATTAATCAGTACCTAAAAGGCCGTTAACGAGCCTCTAATTGAAGCTATTTGGCCCAATACCCCATTAATGAACTTGCCCGACTCTGGTGTACTCAACATTGCGGCGATTTCCACTGCTTCTGAGACAGCCACTCCACTATCAACTTCAGGACGCCACAACAATTCGGCAATCGCTACTCGCACTATCGCTCGATCGACGGCTGGCATCCGCTCTAATGGCCAGTCCTGGGAGTAAGTAGAGATCACTTCATCGATTCGATCAATGTTATGTTCGACCAAATCTGCCAATTCAATCGCATAGTCGTTTACGTCAGGATTTCGTTCAAAAATTTCTGATGACTTTACGCCACGTTGCTCAGCTTCGAAAAGTGATTCAACAGCGCGTTGTCGTGCTTTAGTTCTAGTGCGCACTTAGTTAACTCGTCCTAAGTACGAACCATCTCGGGTATCAACTTTTACTTTGGTATTTGATTCGATGAAAAGTGGAACCTTTATCTCAGCACCCGTTTCAAGCGTCGCTGGCTTGCTGCCTGCGCTTGAACGATCTCCTTGCAAGCCTGGCTCGGTATAAGTAATCATCAACTCAACACTGGCTGGAAGCTCAAGGTAA
Source organism: Candidatus Nanopelagicales bacterium (assembly GCA_044232525.1). Classification (GTDB taxonomy): domain Bacteria; phylum Actinomycetota; class Actinomycetes; order S36-B12; family UBA5976; genus UBA5976. The sequence goes on from JBIIMD010000030.1 coordinate 1,050, forward strand.
ATCGGTAGGTCATTGTGAATTGCCACAACACCCTCTTGATTCTCGAGCATGTACTTGGAACCATCGCCAACAATTGCATCCGACAATGTGTATTGTTCGAAAGTTTGAAGATCCATAAAGATCCAGCCATCACCATCACGGTACAAGTACTGCATGTTGCGCTTGTCTACGTCTGCGGTTTCAACCGAGACTCCAGCATTAAACGTCTTATCTACAACTTTTCCCGACAAGATGTTCTTGAGTTTGGTACGAACGAAAGCTGGTCCCTTGCCCGGTTTGACGTGCTGAAACTCAACAACTGTCCAGAGTTGTCCATCGATATTGAGGACAAGTCCATTCTTTAGATCATTAGTTGAGGCCACGTACACTCCTTGTTAGGTACTTACAGTTCGAGTAATTCATAGGGCAAATTCGTAAGGTTAAAGTGACCTTCGGAATTAACAACAATCGTGTCTTCGACTCTCACGCCACCTCTATCTTTCAGATAGGCGCCAGGTTCAATGGTTATGACTGTATTAGGGGCAATCTTAGCGTCTTCAACGCGACCAAAAAACGGGTCCTCGTGGATAACAAGTCCAACTCCATGGCCAAGCCCATGAGTGAAGTATTCGCGATATCCGCTGTCAATCAGAGATTGATTTACCGCATTTTCGACGTCGGTAAATACAATTCCAGATCGGATTGTGTTTCTGCCAGCTTCTTGCGCAGCAGATACTGCCGAATGCAGATCAACTTGCCAGCTTGCTGGGCTACCAACCACCACAGTGCGAGTACAGTCTGCGTGATACCCCTGAACCTTGGCACCAAAATCAATCTTCAGCAAATCACCAGATTGAAGTTCTCGATCCGTTGGCTCGTGATGCGGGATCGCACTATTGGGTCCTGATGCCACGATCGATGCAAACGCTACGTCGTCAGCACCCAGATCTCGCATTTGCTGTTCCAAGGTATTGCGAATTGCTCTCTCACTCTGCCCAATCTTGATTGATTCAACTAGATTCGTAAAGGCTCGAGTAGTTATCTCGCATGCTTGCTTGATTAGCGCAATCTCCGATTCATCTTTTACTGCCCTGAACTTTTCGACCACGCCTACTTCGCTAGAAAAATTGTGCTCAAATGAGGCAACTAGATGCTGGTAAGCATCAATTGAAAGATCCGTACCTTCTACAATGACTTCAGATTTTGGAAGTTTACCCAAAAGCAACTCAGAAAAATCGCGCCCAATGACTGCGGGAATGTCCGGAACTTGTGTTGCAGCTTGAATTTCATATCTTGAATCCGTTGCCAAAGTGGCAGTTGCTTGCGAAACCAAGAGCGCGGCATTTGAACCAGTAAAGCCAGTTAAATAGCGAACGTTAATTAAATTTGAAATGTAGAAGTACTGTCCCGGCTTGATCTGTGACTGGAGCCGGCTGATCCGCTCTAGCGTCACAGTTTTGCTAAAGCATTCAGGGCAAGAACGTAAGACTGCGCACCAAAGCCACTGATAGTTCCTTTGGCAATACCTGAAATCAGTGAGGTGTGTCGAAACTCTTCACGTGCAATTGGATTGCTTAAGTGAACTTCGATCAGTGGAGCAGTCAACATTGCAGCGGCATCCCGCACTGCAACTGAGTAATGCGTAAATGCTGCCGGATTCATGATGACTGGCAAATCAGATTTTGCAGCCTCATGCAACCAGCCAATCAATGTAGCCTCGTCATTGGTTTGGCGAAAATCAACGTTAAAGCCAAGATTGGCAGCTGTATCTTTGCAAAGACTTTCGATACCTGCCAACGTCAAGGTGCCATACAACTCTGGTTCGCGTGTTCCAAGTTGGTCAAGATTTGGACCATTGAGAATCATCACATTACGCATGCTCATCAGCCTGCCCTAGTTTTTCATGTGCAGCAATCAGCAACGCCGCATCTGGGGCCTCAAGAATTGCAGGTTTGCCGGCTTGCTCCAAAACGATAAATCTAAGTTTGGAACCACGACTCTTCTTATCAATACGCATTGCGTCATGGAGCTCGTCAAAATTACTTTGATTGTAAGTAACTGGCAGCCCAACACCGCTCAAAATTGTGCGATGTCGAGTTACAGACTCCTCGTCTAGTCGACCAGCAAGTTGTGATAGGTATGCAACAAACATCATTCCCACGCTCACCGCATTGCCGTGACGCCAGGAGTAATTCTCAAGGCGTTCAACTGCGTGGCCGAAAGTGTGACCATAATTCAAGATTTCGCGGCCTGCTGAAGTACCTAGCGTTTCGCGTAGATCATTTCCAACTACGTCTGCTTTTACTTGGATTGCTCTCGCAATAACTTCGGGGGCATGGATCCAATTTGAACTCTGGGCACCCAACATGTCGGATTCAATTAAGTGCAGAATCGTTTCGTCGCGAATAAAACCACACTTAATTACTTCAGCAAGTCCACCGATGTAGTCTTCTTTTGACTGTGAATCCAGGAAGTTCATGTCGCAAATTACCGCTACTGGTGAATAAATAGCACCAACGAGATTCTTACCTTCGCTGGTATTGATGCCGGTTTTGCCACCAACTGCTGCATCCACCATGGCTAACAAAGTTGTCGGTACATGAACAACGCGAATTCCTCTTAGCCAAGTAGCAGCGACGAATCCTGCTAGATCTGTTGTTGCACCCCCGCCTAAAGAGATGATCATGTCGTTGCGGGTAAATCCAGCTTTGCCAAGTGCCATCCAGCAAAATTCCAATACCGATGAAGTCTTAGCGTTCTCGGCATCAGGTATTTCGATAGAAATCGAATCAATCCCAGCTAATTGCTGTCGGATCTTGCCCGCAACCTCCTGCATGGACTGTGGATGGATTACTGCGATTCGTGAGGCACCGTCAAGATGATTGGCTAACTCAGCCAGGATGTCTCGTCCAACAAATACTTGGTAGTTATGCTCAGCGGCAACTTGAATTGACTTCACTTTGCTTCACTCTTTTGCAATTCAGAGACAATCTCGGCAACTACCTCCAGAGGAACCAACTTGGAGGTGTCAATGGCTATGGCTGACACTTCTTTGTATAGAGGTTCACGCGCTGACATCAAATCGGCTAATTGTCCACGAACGTTGCCTAGCAAGAGTGGACGATTTCGATTCATACCAACCCGGTCCACTGCTTGAGCCAGTCCGGTGACTAGCCAAACTGCTCTGGAGTCCTTAACTCTGGCTCTAGTGTCATCATTACCAAGAGAGCCACCGCCAAGGGCTAGAACAACATTGTTTAAGGCCAGCAACTCCGCAATCACATCGTGCTCTAGCTGACGGAAGGTGGGCTCACCATCTTGCGTAAATATGTCAGAAACACTCTTACCTGCTCGAGTTTCGATAACTTGATCGCTGTCAAAAAAATCCACTGCCAACTCTTTTGCCAAGAGTTTGCCAACAGTCGTTTTCCCGGCGCCAGGAACGCCAACCAAAACTATGGGCGACATCTCAAATCCTTAGATTCGATTTAAATGCCTGGATGTTCCGTGCAGTTTCAGAAACATGATCGCCGCCAAATTTCTCTAACAGCGCTTCGGCCAGAACCAAAGCCACCATTGCTTCGGCTACCACGCCAGCAGCAGGTACAGCGCAAGCATCACTTCGTTGCGAGATTGCCGTGGCTGGCTCCCCCGTATTCACATCGATTGTTGATAGCGCTCGCGGCACAGTAGAGATTGGTTTCATAGCAGCTCTAACTCTGAGGGCATCGCCAGTACTCATGCCACCCTCGGTACCACCACTGCGTGCTGTCTCGCGATGAATCTCGCCGTCTTCTCGGTAAATCTCATCATGCGCCATTGAGCCGCGACGTCTCGAGGTTTCAAAGCCGTCGCCCACTTCAACACCTTTAATAGCTTGAATGCCCATCAAGGCCGCAGCAAGTTTGCTGTCTAGTCGGCGATCCCAATGCACGTGAGACCCCAAACCAACTGGAACTCCATGAGCAACGACTTCGACTACCCCGCCTAGGGTGTCACCATCTGATTGAGCTGCAGTAACTTCTGCTTGCATTGCTGCGCTAGCTGTAGCGGAAAAACACCTAACTGGGTCTTGATCAATTTTTTCCAAATCTGAAAAACTAGGAATTTCATCTGAATTAGTTGCAACTGTGCCAATGCTTACGACATGGCTCATAACTGTGATACCAGCCGCCTGCATTAAAAAACGTTTCGCAACTTCTCCAAGAGCAACTCGTGCCGCAGTTTCCCGTGCGCTCGCGCGTTCCAATATTGGTCGAGCATCAGTATGTGAGTACTTCTGCATGCCAGCAAGATCTGCATGCCCTGGTCGTGGTCGCGTTAGTGGTGCGTTACGAGCAATGCTTTCAAGGTCTTGGGCAGAGACTGGATCGGCTGACATGACATCTTGCCATTTTGGCCATTCAGAGTTTGCAATGTTTATTGCAACTGGTCCACCTTGGGTCAAACCGTGACGAATACCACCAGTAATAGTTACCGCGTCTTGCTCAAATTTCATTCGAGCACCGCGTCCAAAGCCCAGTCGACGTCTAGCCAACGCAGCGTCAATATCTGAGGTTTGTACTTCTATGCCAGCTGGCAAGCCTTCAATAATTGCCGAAAGCGCAGGTCCGTGTGATTCTCCAGCAGTTAACCAGCGCAACATGACTCTAGTCTTTCACCTTTTCGGCAATAACACCGAATTGAAGGCTTAGATGGTGCTCAATCCCCTTGCCAGGAGTTCAGCATTGAGGGCTTCTCGCATTTGTTCGAGCGGCGCAGGCTTGCCCGTCATTAGAGTTACTTGATGCCCCGCTTGATGCAACAGCATGCTTAAACCAGAAACTATTGTCCCCCCAGTGACCGCCCATGATGCAGCTAGTTGAGTAGGCCAAGGGTTATAAACCACGTCCAGAAGTAAACCTCTCGGCGTACTTACGTCCCGTGCTATCTCATCGAGCACTCCAACAGGTGTGGTGTTGACGACAACATCCGCTTGTAACCATCCAGAGTCATCCAATGGCACATGGATGAACTTGAGGCCAATCTGAGCTGCTACCGAAGACATGCGTCGCACATCATCAGCATTTCGCGCTACACAGGCAATCTCTAGCGCGCCTAGTTTTTGGGCAGCCACCAGAGTTGAACGCGCGGTTGCGCCAGATCCGAAGATCACTGCTGTTGATATTTGATCTGCACCTGCCTCAGTTAGCGCATCTACTATCCCCAGCACATCAGTGTTGTATGCCTTGATTTGAGATCCCAAAACTAAAGTGTTGATTGCCCCAGTCAAGTCTGCAAGTTCATCACTGGTGTCAGCGAATTGAAATGCAACTTCCTTTAGCGGCATTGTCAAAGAAACGCCGATCCAACTTTCATCAACGGTTTCTAGAAATTCTCCAAGCTCTGGCTCTGCAACTTCAATTGCAGAGTAGCTGTGATCTAAACCAAGTGCTCGATACGCGGCATTGTGCAATACCGGTGAGAGAGAATGTGAAACCGGACTACCAAGTACTGCAGCCTTCACTGGTAACACACATCCGGATTCGAATCACAAAATGCAAGGAGCTCATCTTTGAAAACCAGAAACTCTTCATAAGATCGAGTGAATTTAGTCTCCGTAGTGAGCAGATCAGTTGTGATGAAATAGAGCCAGTCACCACTCTCTGGATTCAAGGCCGCTTCCAATGCGAGTCCACCAGGATTGTTAATTGGTGTTGGTGTCAGTCCATCATTCAAGTAGACGTTGTAATCCGTTGGTGTATTGAGCAAGTCAGTAGTCAGCAACACATCAGCAATTCCAAGCCCGTAATTTACTGCAGAGTCAAACTGCAGTCGCATCGGCTCTGCCAGTCTGTTGTAGACCACTTGTGCAACCTTTGCAAAATCTCGCGGCTGACCTTCGCCCTCGAGTAGTGATGCCACAATCACAATCTCGTAAGCACTTCTACCCATTTCCGTTGCACGTGTTTCTAAATCAATTCTTTCTGCCTCTGCATTAAACCGGCCTATCATGGCAGAAATCATTTGTTCGGCGTTAGTTCCGGGAGCAAAATCATATGTAGCTGGGAACAGAAAGCCCTCAGCATTGCCGGCTGCGTATTCAGGTAAACCCAACTCATTTGCCTTGGCAACTGCGGCTTCGAAATCCGCAAGTGGAATTCCAGTCTCGGTTGCAAGAGTATTGATTGTCCAGGAAACCCGTTTACCTTCTGGAATCACAACTCGTGTAACAACACGATTCGCTGGATCAAGAAGAGCCAAAATCGCATCTGAACTTTTCATCTCAAGCAACAAGTTGTACAAGCCTGGAGCAATAGATCCACTATCTGGGTTTTCATTTGCGGCAGCGATGAAGCCATCCACTGAGGCAACCACGCCTAGGTCCTTTAAGTTATTACCAATTTGAGCCAGAGTTGCACCTTGCTCAATCTGCGCCTGGACGTTGCCTGAGCCTGGTCCAGGAAAATCTGGCGAGCCTGACAGTCGAGAGACTATTTGGGGCGATACCAGCCCAATCAGAGCGAAGATGACGACTACGAAGATGATCAACTTCCATAGAGACTTCTTCTTCGAGCGACGTCGAGACCTTTTTTGGGATGGGGGTGTCGCGTTAGTGAAAAGATCTATGTTGCTCATTTAGGCACTCACTACCTCTCCCACTAGGGCACTCGAGTTTCGTTCCGAGGCCAGCGCATGCTCCAAGATAACTACTGCAGCCGCTTGATCTATTGCATCACGGCTTTGCTTAACATTGCGACCTGCCTCATGCATTCCGCGTTGCGCGCTGACAGTACTAAGCCTTTCGTCTATGAGACGTACTTGGGTTTTTGAATCCTTCAGCAGCTTCGCTACTTCACCGGCAAACTGAATGGCTGCCTGAGTACTAGCAGTGTCCTTACCGGCAAGGTTAATTGGCTTACCCACGTACACACATATCGCTTCTTGTTCCTGAATCAAACCATAGATCTCATTCACCGCTTCTGGTCCAGCCAAGATTGTTACTAGTGGTGTGGCAAGCAATCCCTCTACGTCACATCTAGCAACACCAATTCGTACGGAACCAACGTCAAGAGCAATGCGAACGCCACTGATCATGTACTAGCTGCTAATCCCGTTGCTTGCTGCGGAGAACGCTGCGTCAAGATTGGATGCTCCAGAACCGCCGCCCTGCGCCATTTCTGGACTGCCACCACCCTTGCCATCAAGTGCCGGCAACATCGCCTTCAGAACATTTGCTGCCGAAGCACCTGCGTCTCGTGCTGGCGCATCAGTTGTTACCACGACTGCCACTTTGTCGTCTTCAATAGTTGCACCAACCAGAACAAACTTTGAGGTCTTAATGCTGCTCTTTGCATTTGTCACTAGGTCGCGTAAGTCCCCTGCTGCAGTTCCAGTAGGTGCCGTAAATCGGTAAAGCGAAACTTCACCAACGCGAGCTGGTTCTCCTACAAGGGATTCGATGTTACTGGTTAGGGCTGCAGTGCGAGCCTTAGAAATTTCCTTCTCTGCAGCCTTTAGTCGTTCCATCATTTTTGAAATGCGCTCTGGTAACTCCTCGGATCTGACTTTAGTCATTTCAGACAGCTGACCAACTAGATGATGCTCGCGCGCCAAGTATCGATATGCGTCTGCACCCACTAATGCCTCTACGCGTCGCACTCCTGCGCCGATTGAGCTTTCGGACAAAAAAGTGATCACGCCAAGCTGACCGGAACGTTCAGTATGGGTACCACCACAAAGTTCACGAGCCCAATCACCAACGCTGACGACGCGGACTTGGTCGCCATATTTTTCGCCAAACAGCGCCATAGCTCCAGTTGCGCGAGCTTGCTCTTGAGTCATTAGTTCTGCCGTAACCAGCAAGTTGTCGAGTAGAACTTCGTTAACGCGGGCTTCAACATCAGAAAGTACTGATTGCGGAACCGCACCAGCGCTTGGGAAATCAAACCGGAAACGTCCCGGCGAGTTCTCCGAACCCATTTGAGTTGCAGTTTCGCCTAGCGCCTCACGGAAAGCCTTGTGAACCATGTGGGTTGCAGTGTGAGCGCGCGAGATTGCAAGTCTGCGTTGCACATCTACTTGCGTTAGTGCACTCGTGCCAACAGTTGGGGCACCAGATAAAACACGACCGCGATGAACATACAAACCAGGAACTGGCGTCTGCACATCAGAGATTTCAATTACAGAACCATCGCTAAGGGTGATTTGCCCATGATCAGCTAACTGTCCGCCGCCTTCGGCATAAAACGAAGTGCGATCTGTTAAAACTTCAACTTCATCGCCTTGGACTGCGCTCTTTACATCAACACCATCTACAACGAGACCGGTGACGACACTCTCAGTTTCTGTTTCGGTGTACCCAGTGAACTTTGTTACACCTGACTTACCCATGATGTCGCGATAAACCGTTACTGCGGCAACGCCACTCTTTCTGGCTACCGAGTCAGCTTTTGCGCGGGAACGTTGTTCCTGCATTAAGCGTCGGAAACCTTCTTCGTCAACGCTCAGACCTTGTTCAGCTGCCATTTCCAGGGTTAAGTCGATTGGGAATCCGAATGTGTCATGAAGTGCGAATGCGGAATCGCCACTGAGAACCTTGGTCTTTGATGATTTTAGATCAGCGGCTGCTAAATCGAACATCGAAGTGCCGCGCTCAAGTGTGCTTAAGAATGTCTCCTCTTCAGCCGCAGCAATAGACATGATGCGACCTTGCTCAGTTAGCAACTCTGGATACTGAGGTGCCATCGCAGTAATGCTGGCTGCGATAAGTTCTTTCATCGAAGGATCGTGAGTTCCAAGTAATCGCATATTGCGAACCACGCGACGCAAGATACGTCGCAATACGTATCCGCGACCCTCATTGCCAGGCAATACACCATCTGCAATCAAGAAGGCACAAGTTCGGGCGTGATCAGCAACCACACGTAATGCAACATCCGATTTTGCATCTACGCCATACTTGCGACCGCTTAGCTCGCTAGCGCGATCGAGAATAATCTTTGTGGTGTCGATTTCATAAATATTGTCTACGCCTTGAAGTAGCGCAGCCATGCGTTCAAGTCCCATGCCGGTATCAATGCTTTTGGATGGGAGTTCGCCAAGGATTGGGAAGTTTTCCTTACCTGGGCCTTCGCCGCGTTCGAATTGCATGAACACAAGATTCCAAACTTCTAGGTATCTTGTTTCATCCGCAATCGGTCCACCTTCGCGTCCGTGCTCGGGTCCGCGATCATAATAGATTTCCGAACATGGTCCACACGGTCCAGGCACGCCCATTGACCAATAGTTATCAGCCATGTCACGGCGTTGGATTCTCTCCATTGGCACACCAACTACCTTGTGCCAAATATCAACGCTCTCGTCATCGTCTAAATAAACAGTGACCCAAAGCTTGTCTTCTGGGAATCCGTAGCCACCTTCAGATACTGATGAAGTCAGCAATTCCCACGCGTATGGAATTGCTTGCTCTTTGAAGTAGTCACCGAAGGAAAAGTTTCCACACATCTGGAAAAACGACGCATGCCGAGTTGTCTTTCCAACTTCTTCGATATCTAAAGTTCTAACCACCTTTTGGGCCGATACTGCGCGTGGATAAGGCGGCGCAGCTTCACCCAGGAAATATGGCTTGAAAGGAACCATTCCAGCATTGACGAATAAGAGAGTTGGATCATCAAGCAGCAGGCTGGCGCTAGGCACGACCGTGTGACCTTTGGACTCAAAGTAGTTCAAAAATCTGGATCGAATTTCAGCGGATTCCACTGCT
>JBIIMD010000031.1:0-10747 GCA_044232525.1 Candidatus Nanopelagicales bacterium
CGCACGCCTGGCTGAGCCAATGCGTGCTGGGCAAATTCCAGAGTCTGCAAGTAAGCCTCTTCTGCAGGATTTGCGGCAGATTCCACGCGAGCTATTTGATCAGCCGGAACGTCAATACCTGGCACGCTGTTGTGCATGAAGTTAAGCGGTCTTGCGCCTTTAACCAAAACAACAGTTGGGATGATTGCGATCTTGCCAGCAAGTCCAGCGTCACGAACGCCAGCACAGAATTTCTCTAGTCGATCTTGGTGGTAACAAATCTGAAGCTGTAGGAACTTTGCACCAGCTGCATATTTCTTAGCTACGCGCTGCACCCGGTATTCAAATGGCGGGGCACCAGGATTTTCAACTGCGCCGATAAACATATGCGGAGCTGGATCGATCTTGCGACCAGACATGTACTCCCCGCGCTTGATGGTGCTCATTAGTCGAACAAGCTGCGGACCATCTAAATCAAAAACTCTGCGGGCTTCAGTTTCATCGCCAGCAGTTACATCATCGCCAGTTAGTGCCACAAAGTTTTCTACGCCGAACATCGATGCACCCATGATGTCGGCTTGTTGGGCTAGGCGATTCTTGTCGCGACAGACAATCTGTAAAATTGGTTCGAGACCAAGTTGTTTTATGGCGATTGCAGTTGCCACATTTGAAGCGTGAGCATGAGCTGCAGTGTTATCTGTTGCATTTACACCGTCAAACCAACCCCGGAAGCGATCTGCATACTTTTTTGCCTTTTCAAGTCCATTGCCATCTAAGGAGTGAAACTCTGCAGTAAAAACCGTTTCAGTTGTCTTTGTTAACTTGTGCTCAAGCGTTGACATTAATGATCAACTCCTTGCGAAACCGATTCATCAGTTGTGTTCTTCCAACCAGTTGGGGTCCAGCGATCCCGCTTGGTGAAGAAGTTCTTCCAAGAAGAAGTTCCCTTTAGTCGGTTATCAACTGGTGGACGTAAATGGTTGTACTCGTCTTTCCAAGATGACGGCAATGGCCAATCCTGAGTGCGGTCATAAGCCTTTAGCCAGACACATTTCATTTCTGGTTTAACTTCGCAATGACCGTTTTCGCGCACGCCACCACATGGCCCATTGCGCAATGTCTTTGGGCAATTCATTGGGCAAGTCATACCCGTTGAATGCAAAACACATTGCCCACAGTCTTGGCAACCCCAAACGGGTCCCTTAACTACGTGTTCAATAGTGGCGATAAAAGTTGTCATGATTCGGTTTACTGGCCACGCTTAACGGCAATTAGTTCCTTAGCTTTGCGAACTGCAGTTGATGCATCGGCTGCATAACCGTCGGCGCCAACCACGTCAGCGTATTCCTGAGTAACCGGAGCTCCACCAACCATGATGATTACGTCATCGCGCATGCCAGCTTTGGTAATTTCGTGAATGTTTACCTTGAACATTGGCATTGTTGTTGTTAGGAATGCGGACATACCTACTACATCTGGCTGATGTTCCTTAATTGCATCAATGAACTTTTCAGGTGCACACTGAACGCCAATATCAATAACCTGGAAGCCAGCGCCTTCAAGCATGATGTTGACAAGGTTCTTACCAATGTCGTGAACGTCACCCTTAACGGTTCCCATTAGGAAAGTTCCAACTGTTTCCGCACCAGTGTCTGCAAGTAGTGGACGAAGCACATCTAATGCGCCACTCATTGCGCGACCTGCAATCAGCATTTCCGGAACAAAGTAGTCGCCACGCTCAAAGCGAGCACCAACCTCCTCAAGTGAAGGAATCAATGCATCGAACAAGATTGAGTCAGGTGTTAGTCCTGCATCAAGTCCCATGTGGGTTAGCTCTAGCACGCGAGGTGCATTGCCTTCCATGGTGCGTTCGTACATTTCCTTTAGGATTTCGTCGGGTGTCATGCCGCTCCTTCTTGTTGTAAGCCTTGCACTTGGTTAAGTTCTCGACGCATAAGTTGGGCGATGTGCAATTCGTCGCCTGGAGTAATTCTCTCAGCCGGACCACTTACCGACAAAGCCGCGATCGCCTTGCCGTTGGCACCTAGAACTGGAATCGCGACTGCAATCAGGCCTTGTTCAAGTTCATTACGGATTACTGCGTAACCAACTTCACGCGCTTTACGAATGTGCTGATCTAGTACCGCGAAATCTGTAATCGTTTCAGTAGTGCGTGGCGCCAAAGTACTTGGCACAGTCGCACCACCAAAAGCAATCAGGACCTTGCCGGCTGCTGAACAATGTGCTGGCACGCTTTCGCCAACCCAATTACGACTACCTAATAAGTACGAGCCTTCGACTTGAGCGATGTTATCTATGCCGTTATGTCCGGTTACCGCAAGACTTACAGTTTCGTGAGTTATGTCAGCAATGCGTTCCATGGCTGGAGTCAGTGATCCGATCAAAGCGGTATAGGCGCCGCCACGAACTGCGAACTGATTCAAAACTGGGCCCGCTTCAAATCCTCCAACCGCACTTCGAGCCAAAAGCCCACTTCTTTCAAGAGCACTAAGAATTCGAGAAGTTGTCCCTTTGGCAAGTCCTGTGGCTACAACAAGCTCACTTAAAGTCTGGGGATCTTCAGAGTTCATGACCCTGATCAATAGGTCACAAGCGCGATCAATTGATTGCGTTCCAGTTACTGGCTTTTCGCCTAACTCTTCGCTCATCTCGCCTCCCTCTATATAGAGGTCAAATCTAGATCGGAAGCTATTTCTAAAGTTTCACGATCTGGAACCTATGTTCCACATCGTACGCTAACATATCGGGTATTCGTCAAGTCCTTTTGATGAAAAATTTCAACTTGTTATCAATTTTGATAGCCGCACATCAGGAGCCAGTTATGTTCCAAAACAAGAGCCCACGTTATGAAATTTTGTCACAGGATGCCATGGCAGTCCTGGACAAGGGTTGGCGACGCATAGTTTCCGATATGGGAATTGAGTTCATGCATGATCGCGCCTTGGATATGTTCCGTGCAGCGGGGCAAAAAGTGGAAGGCAACAACGTTAAGTTCGATCCGGAATGGATTCTAGAACAAGTTGCAAAGGCACCGAGTGAATTCACACTGCAGGCACGCAACCCTGCAAAGAACGTCATCATTGGTGGCGACAATATGGTTTTTGCTGGTGTTTACGGCCCTCCGTTCGTTCGTGACTTAGGCGAGCGTCGCGATGGAACCATGAATGATTTCCAAAACTTAACCAAGCTTGGCCACATGTTTGATGATCTTGATGTTTCAAGCAGTGTTGTAGTTGAACCTAACGATGCACATCTAGACACTCGTCACATTGACATGATCCACAGCTTGATGACGCTGAGTGACAAGCCATTCATGGGCAATGTTGTTACTGGCTTGAATGCACGAGACACAATCAAGATGGCTGAAATCATCTTCGGTTCGCGCGAAAGCATTGAGAAGACTCCAGCAATCATCTCTTTGATTAACTGCAACTCCCCACTTCGCTGGGATGATCGCATGTTGGAATCACTGTTTGAATACAGCGAAGCTGGACAGCCATGCGTTTTGACGCCATTCCTATTGATGGGTGCCATGAGCCCAGTTACTATCCCAGCTTCTTTAGTTCAGCAGATTGCTGAAGCATTAAGCGGTATTGCCCTTGCGCAACTAGTTCGACCAGGTTGCCCAGTTGTATTTGGTTCATTCCTTTCAAACATTGACATGCAGTCTGGTTCTCCAATGTTCGGAACACCTGAATCTGCCATGGGTCTGCTTTGCACTGGCCAGATTGCGCGTCACTTTAACTTGCCATTCCGTGGTGGTGGTGGGCTAAATGCTGCCCAGACTGTTGATGCCCAGGCGGGTTACCAAACTTTGATGACCATGCACGCAACTTTCTTGGCTGGAACTAACTTCGTTATGCACGCAGCTGGCTGGCTTGAAGGTGGCCTAGTTGCTTCTTATGAAAAGTTTGTAATGGATGTTGAAATTCTGCAGGCCATGAAGGCTGAGTTCACTCCATTTGAAATTGATGAAGCATCTTTGGCGTACGAAGCTCACGAAGAATCTGGTCATGGCGGCCACTTCTTAGGAACCCAGCACACTATGGAACGTTTCCGCGATTGCTTCTACCGTCCATTCCTGTCATCAGCAGATAACTTCGATCGCTGGTCACGCAATGGTTCGAAGACAACAGATGTACGTGCAAATGAACTTGCACACAAAATGATCGAAGAGTACGAACCGCCAGCAATGGATTCCGCAATCAAAGAAGAGCTTGACGAATGGGTCGACAAGCGCAAAAAGGAGTTATTAGCATGAAATCTGATATCGATATTGCTCGGGCAGCTACGACTGAATCAATTGTTTCGGTGGCAGCAAAAATCGGTATTCCAGCAGATGCAGTTCTGAACTATGGTCCAACAAAGGCCAAGATCAACATGGACTTCATTTCTTCGCTGAAATCAAAGCCAAACGGCAAACTTGTCCTTGTTACCGCAATGACCCCTACCCCTGCGGGTGAAGGTAAAACAACAACCACAGTTGGTCTAGGCGATGGTCTTAATGCCATTGGCAAGAAGGCCATTGTTTGCTTGCGCGAACCATCCCTTGGACCTTGCTTTGGCATGAAGGGTGGCGCTGCTGGTGGCGGTTTCGCCCAGGTAGTTCCGATGGAAGACATCAACCTTCACTTCACTGGCGACTTCCATGCCATTGGTGCTGCGCACAACTTGCTATCAGCAATGCTGGATAACCACATTTACTGGGGTAACGAACTTGGGATAGATGTGCGTCGCATTGCTTGGAAGCGCGTAATCGATATGAACGATCGTGCCTTGCGTGAAATCACTGCTGCACTTGGTGGACCTGGAAATGGTTACCCACGTGAAGCCGGATTTGATATCACAGTAGCGAGCGAAGTTATGGCGATTTTGTGTCTCGCAATGGATCTAGAAGATTTAGAGCGTCGGCTTGGAAACATTGTTGTTGGCTACACCCGCGACAAAGTTGCGATTACTGCAGCGCAACTAAATGCAAATGGTGCGATGACTGTACTTCTAAAAGATGCCTTGATGCCTAACTTGGTTCAGACTCTTGAGAACAACCCTGCATTTGTACACGGTGGACCATTTGCGAACATTGCCCATGGTTGCAACACAGTGTTAGCAACACACACTGCCCTAAAACTTGGTGACTATGTAGTTACTGAAGCTGGCTTTGGCGCTGATCTTGGTGCTGAGAAATTCTTTGACATCAAATGTCGTAAGGCCGGTCTCAAACCAGCTGCAGCCGTAATCGTGGCAACAGTTCGTGCGCTAAAGATGCACGGTGGCGTTGCCAAAGATGATCTTGGTAAAGAAAATGTCGCAGCTGTTGAAGCTGGACTTTCAAACCTTGGTCGTCATATCCGCAACGTACAAAAGTTTGGGGTTCCAGTTGTAGTGGGTGTCAACAACTTCACGACTGATACTGATGCTGAGTTTGCTGCCGTGCAAAAGTACTGCGCTGAAATGGGTGTTGACGCCATTCGCTGCACCCACTGGGCAGAAGGCAGCAAGGGCACAACTGAACTTGCAAAAAAGGTTGTTGAAATCGTTGAAGGTGGTACTGCAGCCTTTAAGCCACTATATCCAGACTCCATGTCTCTATGGGACAAGGTCTCGACGATCGCAACTGAAATCTATGATGCTGGTGAAGTAGTAGCTGACAAGAGCGTTAAAGATCAGTTCAAGGTGTTTGAAGATGCCGGTTACGGTCACTTCCCGATCTGCATGGCTAAGACTCAGTACTCATTCTCAACTGATGCAGCTGCAAAGGGTGCGCCGTCTGGCCATACCGTTGCGATTCGGGAAATCCGCTTAAGTGCGGGTGCTGAATTCATCGTGGTAGTAACTGGAGACATCATGACAATGCCTGGCCTGCCTAAGGTTCCGGCTGCAAATAGCATCAAGCTCGAAAATGGCGAAGTTGTAGGTTTGTTCTAACAAGTTTGTAAAACGCCAGACAGGTGTTGCCCATGACGCATAATGTTGCGCCATGGGCAACACTAATTTGGCGGAAAATAGTTCCGTTCAATCGGTAGATCGAGCCTTAATGATCCTTGAGATATTGGCGCAACGCGGTGAATCTGGGGTTACGGAAATTGCCGCTGACCTTGGAGTTCACAAATCCACAGCCTCCCGTTTGATGACTGCATTGCTTAACCGTGGCTTAGTAGATCAAGTCTCTGATCGTGGTCGATACCGGTTAGGCCTTGGTTTGGTTCGCCTAGCTGGTTCTGTGACTAGTTCATTGGGTGCGGTATCCGGATCACGATCAGTAACCAGGGCATTGGCTGAAGAAGTTGGCGAAACTGTAAACATTGCAGTCCTTGATAACAATCGGGTGCTTTATGTTGATCAAGTAATCGGGCCATCGCTGGTGTCAATGCGCAGTTGGCTCGGACAGAGCGTCCCAACTCACTGCACAGCTAGCGGAAAAGTGTTAACTGCTTGGCTGGATGAACCAAAAAGGTTAGCGGCTCGACCAGATTCGTGGGAAAAACTCGCTCAAAACACAATTACCTCCGGCGATGCACTTGAAAAGGAATTAAAGCGCGTGCGAGAACTTGGTTACGCGGTGGCCAATCAAGAGATGGAAACTGACTTTATGGCAATTGCTGCCCCAATTCGAGACGAGCACAATGAGGTAACTGCCGCGCTGGTTATTTCAGGCCCGGTAAGCCGGATAAAGCCTGAAGATTTTGAATCTCTTGGCCACATTGTGAAACAAAGTGCATCTAAGCTTTCCGGCAATCCGGACTTCTGGCGAGAGTAAGGTTTTCAACTATGAAATACGAAAAAGTGGCTGAGCTGTTCATTGGTGGAAAGCGCCAAGGCAGTTCCTCGGGTGAAATTAGAAATGTACTACACCCGGCAGATGGTCACTTAGTTGCAACTTTCCATGAAGGTGGTGCGGCTGACACCGTGTCCGCAATTGATGCAGCTCGAAACACTTTTGATGGAACCCATTGGCCATCCTTTAGTGGCGAACAGCGTGCAAAGATCTTGGAACAAGTTGCTGAGATTCTAGAGCGCGATAAAGAGTTGTTTGCCCAAGCAGAGTCCGAGGACACTGCAAAAAGAATCGTTGAAGCCCGCTATGACATCGATGACGTAATTTCAGTCTTCCGATACTTCGCCAAGTTGGCTACTAAACCTCATGAGCGCGATGTAGATCCAGGGCGCGAAAACGTACGTAGCACTATGACTACCGAACCCATTGGTGTGGTTGCCATGATTACTCCTTGGAACTACCCCCTACTTCAAGCTTCCTGGAAGATGGCTCCTGCAATAGCCGCAGGTTGCACGTTTGTAATTAAGCCAAGTGAACTTACGCCAACAACAACTTCAATGATGATGGATGTGTTTACTGAAGCTGGTCTGCCAGCCGGAGTTGCAAATTTAGTGCTTGGCGCCGGCGCTGTTGCTGGTGGGCCATTAAGTACTCACCCTGGCGTCGACATGGTTTCATTCACGGGAAGTCTTGCAACCGGCAAGAGACTGATGGTCAATTCGGCCGAAACTGTTAAGCGGGTAGCGTTAGAACTTGGTGGAAAGAATCCAAACATTATCTTTGCTGATGCTGACCTAGATGCGGCAATAGATAACGCGCTAACTGCTGTCTTCTTGCATTCAGGGCAAGTTTGTTCAGCTGGCGCAAGACTTTTAGTAGAGAAGAAAATTCATAATCAAGTTGTTGATGAGATCGCACGTCGCGCCGAACTTATTCGACTAGGTGGCGCGCATGATGAAGCTGCTGAAACTGGTGCCCTAATCAGTGCAGCGCATCGCGACAAAGTTGAGCGCTATGTAGCCGAAGCTCTTGCTGAAGGAGCGGTCTTGCGAGCTGGTGGTAAGCGACCAGAAGGTTCCCAGTTTGCAAACGGCTTCTTCTACCGCCCAACAGTGCTTGATAACTGCACTACTGAGATGTCCTGTGTTCAGGATGAATCCTTTGGGCCAATCTTGACCGTTGAAACTTTTGAAACTGAAGAAGAAGCGATAAAGCTCGGCAATGACACCATCTTTGGACTTGCTGGCGCTGTATGGACTTCAGATTCTGAGAAAGCGCAACGGATGGCACGTCGACTTCGGCATGGAACTATTTGGATCAACGATTATCATCCTTATGTTGCGCAAGCAGAATGGGGTGGCTTCAAGCAATCAGGTAACGGACGCGAACTCGGCGAAGCTGGGCTTGCAGAATATCTAGAGCACAAACATATTTGGCAAAATCTAGCTCCAGCACCATCGGAGTGGTTCACACCAGCGAAAGGACAAGTAAATGTCTAATAACTCGAGTGCAATCTCAGTTAACAATCTGTGGCAGGTCTTCGGTCCTAACCCAGAAAAGATAGTTGATAGTCCAGATGCTGCTTTGCCACGTGCCGAACTGCGCGAGAAGACCGGCAATACTGCGGCTGTTCGTGACGTTTCATTTGATGTAGCACCAGGCGAGGTTTTCGTTGTTATGGGTCTTTCGGGATCCGGTAAATCAACTCTGGTTCGCTGTTTAACCAGACTTATTGAGCCAACATCGGGAAGCGTCGTACTAGACGGTGAAGACATCATGAAAGCAAATGATGCCCGACTACGTGAATTGCGCCGTACTAAGTTTTCGATGGTGTTCCAAAACTTTGGTTTGTTGCCGCATCGCAAAGTTATTGACAACATCGCTTTTGCGCTAGAGGTAAATGGTGTCAGCAAGGAAAAGCGTCATGCCCGTGCGAATGAAGTTATTGAACTTGTTGGACTTCAAGGTTTTGCCTACGCATATCCAGAGCAACTATCAGGCGGTATGCAGCAACGTGTTGGCTTGGCGCGAGCACTCGCGGTTGATCCAGAAGTTATGTTCCTGGATGAACCATTCTCAGCACTTGATCCGCTGATTCGTCGTGACATGCAAACTGAAGTTATTCGACTTCACGAAGAATTGGGCAAGACTATGGTTTTCATTACGCATGACCTGTCTGAAGCGCTAAAGCTCGGTGATCGAATTGCAATCATGCGTGATGGTGCTGTCGTTCAAATGGGTACAGCAGAGGAACTTATTGCGAATCCAGCAGATGCTTATGTTGAAGATTTCACTCGCGATGTTCCTAAGTCACATGTTTTAACAGTTCGCACCATCGCACGGCCACTAGCGGATTCCGAAACTGCAACTGGGCGCACAATTCCAGCAGACACAATCATTCGTGATGCGACAGCAGCAGTACTCGATGCCAATGGTCCAGTTGGAGTTGTTGCAGGTGGCAGCGTAATTGGATATATCAAATCTCGCGACATCTTGCAGGTTGTCGGAGGCGGTACTCACGCATGAGCGTAAGGACTGAACCAGCTATTACAGTTGCGCCACGAGTTATTCGTCGCAGTTGGTTGCTTGCTGGACTATTTTTCGTTTGGATCGCACTAGCGCAGATCTTGAAAGGCAAGGCAACTCTGGAGCTTGCAGTTCCAGAAAATTCCGCCTTTACCGCCTGGGCTGGTGAAGTTGCAGATTCGATTAGAGACAACCGAAACGACGGCCTTGCCTTTAAGTATTTCTTTAATCCAATCCGCGAATTTGTCGATGGCTTTGTAAATATCATTCGGGAATTCATCGCAATTCCTAACGGCAGCTCGAGTATTCCAGTTTTGGGATGGTTGGGAGTTATCTCGGTAATTGGTTTCGTTGTATTTGCAGTCTCTAACATTCGTATGGCATTTGCCGCAGTTGCCTTAACTTTTACTTGCGGCGCCCTCGGATTATGGACTGACTCCATGGATACCTTGGCCATGACTTTTGCTGCGGTGATTCTTTCGTTAGCAATTGGAATTCCAATTGGTATTTGGGCTGGGCTATCGGATCGAGTTCTAAAAGCGGTCACGCCAATTCTGGACTTGGCACAGATCTTGCCTACTTTGGTTTACTTAGCCCCCCTAGCTCTCGTGTTTTTGATTGGTCCAGCTTCAGCAACTATTGCCACCATGGTTTACAGCATTCCAATTGCAGTTCGCTTAACAGCTTTTGGAATTCGTGGCGTACCCACCAGTCCAGTTGAAGCAGGTACTTCAATGGGTACGACTAAGCGGCAACTGTTGCGTAAAGTTCAACTACCGATGTCGTCACGGACGATAATTATGGGAATAAATCAGACGGTTATGGCAGCACTTTCCTTCGTTGTCATTGCTGCGCTCATTGGTGCCCCTGGTCTTGGTAAGCCAGTTATCGACGCTTTGATTATTCGCAACGTTGGTGATGGGTTTGTGGCTGGAATTGCAGTTGTGTTGATCGCCATCATGTTGGACCGCAGTACTTCAGCAGCAATTTCAAGAAAAGATACCTTTGTTCCACCTTCAGAGGCGGATCGCAAGCGTAGAAAACTTGCACTGCTCGTCGCTGGTATTGCTGCAATAGTCGGAATCACTCTGTCCCGTCAAATGGCTTGGGCGGCATACTTCCCAAAACAAATTGACATAAGTTCGCAAGTTGCGAATGCTTCTGATTCAGCCGTTAGTTGGGTTACCGAGAATCTGGAACTTCTGACTGCAGGCCTCAGTAAAGCAGTTACGGTAGGTGTGCTAAATCCCCTCGAAAGTCTCCTAGCTAACTCCCCTTGGTACTTAACCATTGCCATGATCACTTTGATCTCGCTGATTCTTGGTGGGATTAGATCAGCAATAGTTTCTGCCTCCTAGTTGATTGCAGTTGTTGCAACTGGACTTTGGTACGACACTATGATCACATTCACGCAAACCATTGTGGCCACGATGCTCACAATGATTG
>JBIIMD010000130.1:0-3078 GCA_044232525.1 Candidatus Nanopelagicales bacterium
ATCGGGGCGTAGCGTAGTGGCTAGCGCGCCTGCTTTGGGAGCAGGAGACCGAGAGTTCGAGTCTCTCCGCCCCGACTCGTAGTTGTGGGGTCCGCCTTAGTTATTGAGGCGGGCTCTACACATCTAACGCCCTTATAAGTAGGAGAGCCGTGAAAAGCGTCGTCGAGAACATTTCCCCGTCCCGCATCAAGATCACCATCGAGATGCCGTTTGCTGACTTGCAACCGTCATTAGATTCTGCATATGCGCGCATTAGCTCTCAGGTAAACATTCCAGGATTTAGAAAAGGCAAGATCCCAACTCGCATAATTGACCAACGCGTTGGTCGAGGTGTAGTCCTTGAAGAAGCCGTCAACGATGCAATTCCTTCTGGTCTAGCTCAAGCAATGATCGAAAACAAGATTGTTCAAATTGGTCGTCCAGAAGTTGATGTCACAACACTTGACGAAGAAACTGGTTTGGTTTTCACCGCCGAACTTGATGTTCGCCCAGAATTTGAACTGCCTAAGTTTGACTCACTTGAGGTTGTTGTTGACGATGCTGAAGTAACAATTGACCAAGTTGAAGAACAGCTCACCGCACTTCGTGGCCGTTTTGGCGCGCTGAAGGAAGTTTCCCGTGCTGCAAAAGACGGTGACGTGCTTCTTGTTGACCTAAGTGGAGATCACGAAGGTCAAGTAGTAGAAGAATTAGCTGCAACTGCATTCAGTTACGAACTGGGTTCTGATGACATGGTTCCAGGTTTTGACGATGCAGTTCGCGGTGCGAAGACCGACGAAGTGCGACACTTTGTATTTACTCCATCAGCTGGTCAGTGGAGCGGTAAAGGAATCACAGTCGAAGTCACTGTCAAGGCAGTCAGAGAACGCGAACTTCCAGATGCCGATGATGAATTTGCGCAGCTGGCAAGCGAATTCGACACCATTGGTGAATTGCGCGAAGACATTCGCACTCGTCTTGGCCGCGTCCGCTTGATTGAACAGGCTTACCAGGCTCGCGATCTAACGCACGATGCACTTATGGACGCCGTGAAGCTTGATCTTCCAGAGCGCACCATTCAAGATGAAATCGATGCTCACTTTGATGATGGACACGGCGACGAAGCCCACAAGACTGAGTTTGAAACCAACACTCGCAATGGTCTTAAGTCCCGCATTGTTTTGGACAAGATTGCTGAAGTTGAAGACTTACAGGTAAATGATGCCGAGCTATCCCAGTGGCTTGTCCAGGAAGCTCAGCGCTACAACATGGCTCCAGATCAGTTTGCCGATCAGCTAGTTCAGTCCGGACAGGTTCAAGGCGCAGTCTCTGAAGTTCGCCGCGCTAAGGCTCTGGCTCATGTACTGGAAAGCGTCAATGTTGTTGATAAATCAGGCAACAAGATCGATCTTGAATCAGTGCTTCGTGGCGATGAATCAGATGCAGACTTTGATGCTGAATTCGATGCCAGCTCAGATACTGAAAACTTTGAGGCTGACGAATAGTCAGTCTCGAAGCGAGTAAGCACCGCGAGGCTGACGAATAGTCGCAACTCAAGGTCTGGCTGACTAGGACATTTCCAACGCTAAGAGCGAACATGCCCATGTCGCCCCTGCCAATGTCGCCCCCACCCCTTAGTGTTTAGTTGTTACTAAACATTTAGGAGTATTTGTGAGCGGCATCGAGGTACCGGGATTAACACTCCCGGAAGCACGCACCCCGTCCCCATCAGGTCAGCAGTTTGGCGATTCGGTTTACCAACGCCTTCTGCAGGATCGAATCATCTTTATGGGAACCCAAGTTGCAGATGAAATGGCAAATGCAATCTGTGCCCAGATTCTTTTGCTAGCCGCAGACGATCCTGAAAAGGACATATTCCTTTACATCAACTCTCCAGGTGGTTCAATCAGCGCTGGTATGGCGATCTACGACACCATGCAGTTCGTAAAGAACGACATTGCAACTGTTGCGATGGGTCTTGCAGCCTCAATGGGACAGTTCCTACTTTGCGCAGGAGCTCCTGGCAAGCGTTACTCACTTCCACACGCTCGCATCATGATGCACCAGCCTTCTGGTGGCATTGGCGGTACTGCTGCTGACATCAAGATCCAAGCAGAGCAAATGAAATTTACAAAGGCAAAAATGGCTGAGCTAATTGCTGAGCACACAGGACAATCAGTGGAAACTGTTACTGAAGATTCAGACCGCGATCGTTGGTTCACTGCAGAAGAAGCAAAAGACTATGGTTTCGTCGATCACGTAGTGCGCAGTGCGCGCGACGTGGCTGGCGAAGGCGGAACGGCATAAGGGGAGACTCACATGGATTATTCACCACAATCGCGTTACATTCTCCCGAGCTACATCGAGCGCACCCCACAAGGTGTTCGCGAGTACAACCCATACGCAAAGCTTTTTGAAGAGCGCATTGTTTTCTTGGGTGTCCAGATCGATGATGCTTCTGCCGATGACGTTATGGCGCAGTTACTTGTGCTTGAGTCACTTGATCCAGATCGCGACATCCAGATGTACATCAACTCACCTGGTGGTTCCTACACAGCGATGACTGCAATTTACGACACTATGCAGTTCGTTAAGTGCAACGTTCAGACCGTATGTCTTGGTCAGGCTGCCTCTGCGGCCTCCGTGATTTTGGCTGCCGGAACTCCAGGTAAGCGTTTTGCGTTACCTCACGCTCGAATCTTGATTCACCAGCCTTACACCGAAGGTGGCGGCCAGGGTTCTGACATTGAAATTCAAGCTAATGAGATCTTGCGTATGCGTGATGAAATGGAAGGCATCTTCTCTCATCACACGGGACGCTCAGTTGAGGAAATCCGTGTCGATATGGATCGTGACAAGATCCTTACTGCCCCACAGGCCAAGGAGTACGGAATCATCGATCAGGTGCTAACTAGTCGGGTTCCACTCAACAAATAGCCTTTCTGCTGGCGTGTACGCCAAGAGAAATGTCTTGTTTCAAGGTACTTTAGGAAGACGCTCGAAGTATCTGTCCACACTTATTCCCCCGGGAGGTGACCACTATGGCTCGTATCGGCGAAGGTGGCGACCTGTTGAAGTGTTCGTTCTGCGGCAAGAGCC
>JBIIMD010000032.1:0-10587 GCA_044232525.1 Candidatus Nanopelagicales bacterium
CTGGCTGACATTAGTTAGGAACGAGCTCGTATCCGGCTTCATCGATCGCGGTAGCCAGTTGCGCCGGTTCGAGGGCAGCAGCTGAAGAAATTGTGACCTGACCAGATTCCAAATCAACATCAACTTCAGTAACTGTTGGCAGAAGGGATAACTCCATAGTTACTGCGGAAACACAGTGTCCACAAGTCATTCCTGAAACATTAATTGTGGTTTGCATTTCGCTCTCCTTCGCTTGACTTAATTGTACCGCGAAGGGATTATTCGTTTACTGCTCGCTTTTCTGCAACTTCTGGATATGTTTGCGCTGCAGCAAGTGCTGCTTTGCGGGCTTTCTCCATGGCAAGAGCACGGGCTTCTTCCAAGCGCCTCTGAGACTCGAGAATTCGAGCTGCGCGTTGGGCTTTTAGTAGTTCGGCTTGTTCCACCATATCTTGGCCAGTCCATGGTTTTTCCGAATCAATTACGCGAGAATAGGTCGTTGCCTTATCAGCCTTTACATAAGACGGAAGCGGCGTTTCAACTGGTTGCCAAGTACGCCTAGTTTCGGTAACGGTTTTGCTCACTGCGACAACTTCAGTGCGGTGATCTGGAGTTGCGGTCTGAATTCTTGAAGCAGTTTCATCTTGAGTTTGCTTTTGGCCAATCCGACGCGATGCAAGTTTTGCATTTTTAGCCGCTGCTACTGCAAAACCTAGAATCAAAAAAGTTGGAGCTGCAATCCAGAAAACTTCTATGACTCCTGCTGTGCCCAAAACTGTAGTCGCCACAAGTGCTGTAAACAGTGTCATGGCAACCCTGCGGCGGCGCACAAATGCAATTTGTCTTGGTGACATTGGTTCACGCTGTTGCCACCGCCATTTAGCTGCAACTTCGCCTTCTTGGCGAAGATCTTTTTCAGCTTGCGCTCGGTCGTGACTCTTCAACCAGATCGGAACTAAGACAACGGCCCACATCACGATAACGATGAGATATAACAAGCCGGTCATGAGTATTTACGGTACGGCGTAAATCGCAATATCTTGCGGAACTAAAGGGTTATCAGGTGCTCGTGTCGCGCCCATTAGAGATGTGATCGATCACGGATCCGGCGATCGTATCGGGCATCATGACGTAGACATTGTGATCTCGCCATTGTCGATTGATATGAAGGAAATTCGGACGAACACCCTCAAACTTGTAGCCCAATCGAATTGCCAAGCGATTACTTGGGATATTCTCTGGACGCACTGCGATTTCGATCCGATGTAGTTGCAGAGTCTGGAGCAAATGATCAGTGACTAACGCTGCAGCTGTGGTCATTACCCGCTTATCTGAGGCTGACTCATCAATCCAGTAACCAAAGTGGCAACCTCGAAGAGAACCGTACGTTATGTCCGAAACGTTGATTTGGCCTACAAAGTTTCCCTGGTACTCAACGACGAAAGGCAAGGTCCGCCCTTCCCGAGCTTCCGCCAACATGCGCTTGGCACTTTGGCGAAAAGTTGGTGGCGGTTCAATACTTGGTATCGGCGAGGTTGCTTCCCACTCTTGCAACCAGTCATTGTTTACTTGTCGCAATTGCTGCCATCTTCTGGCATCGCGAACTCTTAGCGGACGAACTCTCACGTCGCCATAACTCAAAGTAGCTGGCCAAGCTCTACTCACTTGCTCACCTTAGTTATTCATCACTCAGGGCATCAAGTTGCATAACTTTTACGGTGTCACCAGCGTTCAAGCGAGTTGTTCCAGGTGGCACGATAATCAAGGCATCAGCAGTTCGCAATCCAGCCAATGGATGTTCATTCTTGTCCTCAACTGACTTAACTACCGGAGCATTTCCAGATCGAGAAACATGCGCCCGCACATAACGCGCATCTTCACCAGCGCCTTCAACAGTTGATTCAAGTCGTGCTTCAATAACCCGATGGTGCAGCTTGCTATGGCCCATAAGCCTTCTGATCAGGGGCCTCACGAAGATATCGAACGAGAGCAGCGCCCCGATCGGATTACCTGGAAGTACAAAAATTGGAGTTGAATCTGGACCAATGACTCCAAAGCCTTGAGCTCCACCTGGTGTCATGTTTACTCGAGAAATCTCTACGCGACCAAGTTGACGGATCACATTAGTCAGCAGGTCATAGTCGCCCGCATTCATTCCGCAGGCCGTAATGATTACATCAGCTCTAACAAGCTGATCTTCGATGGCAGACCTAATTAAGTCAGCATCACTTTGCAGAGGACCTACTCGAAATGTCATTGCACCAGCTGCGGTTGAGGCCGTAGTTAACGCAATGCCATTTATGTCTGGATGCAAATCTTCAAGAGTTCCAGGATCTGCTAGATCACTACCAACCGTCAATATCACCACACGTGGTTTTGGATGAACCCAAATCCGCCCCAAGTTTGCAGCAGCTAAAAGTGCAACGTGCCTTGCACCAATTGTTGTGCCTTGAGGCAGTAACACGTGTTCGGTGCCATCATCTTCTGTTGTCACTTGCTCTGCATGTACGCAGCCGACTGAGCCAAGCAATCCAACTTCTAACGACTCGAGTGGCGCAGCATTTTCTAACACTACTTCCAAGTGTTGCTCGACTGAGCGCATTAAATCTTGCCTGCCAAATACGAAGTTAGCCAAGCGCGAAGATCTGGACCTAGGTCATCACGGTCGAGTGCAATGGAAACCACGCTCTTTAAGTATGAAAGTTTGTCCCCTGTGTCATAACGCTTCCCCCGAAAAATCACTGCATGAACACCGCCACCTGATTCAGTTGGCAATTCGATCAATGATGCCAGCGCATCAGTTAATTGAATTTCACCACCGCGGCCAGGTGCAAGATTTTCCAGTAGACCGAAGATTGCTGGATCAATAACGTAGCGGCCAATCACAGCAAGATTGCTCGGCGCTGTTCCTGCTGCCGGCTTCTCAACCAATTCGGTAACTCGAACAATGTCTGGGCTATCAGTTGGTACAACTGCGGCACAACCATACAAATGAATTTGATCTTCTGAAACTTCCATCAGCGCCAGAATGCTGCCTCCAAATCTTGCTTGCGCTGCAAACATATCCGGTAAAACAGGGGTACGGACATCAACTAAGTCATCACCAAGTAAGACCGCAAACGCTTGATCACCGACATGCTCTTTTGCCATGCTCACTGCATGACCCAAACCCATCGGCACGCCCTGTCGTACATAATGCATTGCCGCTAAGTCAGCCAATTCAGAAATCTCGCTTTGCATTTCAAATGCGCCGCGTTCCGCCAAAGTGCGTTCCAAACTAGGTGCCCGATCGAAGTGGTTCTCCAACGAATCTTTATTTCGTCCAGTAACAAAAAGTACGTCATCAATTCCGGCTGCAACAGCCTCTTCGACTACGTACTGAATGGCGGGCTTATCAACAACTGGAAGCATTTCCTTTGGGGTTGCCTTAGTTGCTGGCAAAAACCTAGTACCCAATCCCGCTACCGGAATTACGGCCTTATTTATGGTGCCCCTGTTGTTCATACCTAGACTTTACTGGCAATACGGTTAAGGAATGGTAAGTCGTTCCAAAGACACAGTCCGCGAGCAATCAATCTCGGCTCGAACTGCGCGAAGTGAAGCAGAAATTTCTCTAGCTGGAATTTCTCTCGCAAATCATGATTGGGCTTTTTTGTGTCCAGGGCAGTTAGTCACATGTTTCGCTTCTATGGCAACTGAGCCACCAACGGATTGGCTCAGGACAAAACTACGAGAACTGGGTAAAGAAGTCCTGTTGCCGATCATGAAACCTGGAAATTCCTTAGTGTGGGGATTTGATAGCGCGAACTTGGTAAAAAACGATTATGGCATCTATGAGCCTGTGCCTGCTGAAATAGATATCGCTAATGTAAGCGCAATTCTGATTCCAGCCCTTCGAGTCGGGCGCGATGGTTCTCGCTTAGGTCGTGGTGCTGGATACTACGACCGTGCTCTGGCTAGCTTGCCAACATCTACGTTAGGCGGACCAATTCGAATTTGCTTGGTGTTTGATGATGAAGTTGATAATTCGGTTCCAAGTGAACCGCACGATGCTCTAATCGATGTAATCGTGACGCCTAGTCAAGTGATTCAAGTTAACTAAAAAGGTAGCGCCCCAAAATCAACCCCACACCTGCGGCGACTATTCCACCAGTTAACAAAGTGACGGCATAGATCATTGCTGGCTTGAAAGCTTGGGCAGCTAGTCTTCGATGCAGTTGCAAACTAACGCCACTAAATGTTGTTAATGCACCAGATAGCCCTACACCCAGAATTACTTGCCAATCTCCCGGCAAAGCCAAAACAATTCCTAATACAAATGCGCCCACAACATTAACTAGCCAAGTCGCGCGCGGAAATGCAGAAGCTCCCACTGGAGGAAAGTAGTACTCAAGTGTAAATCTGATGAAGCCACCTAGCGCAGCTGCGATTACAAACAACATCAGGTTCATTTGCGATCACCTAGCAAACTTCCAATGTGTGTAGCCGCAACACCAACTGCAAATGTTGCTACGACATACGTGATTGAAATAAGTGGTGCACTAGCAAGCTGAAGCGTTTCCACCGCGATTGCTGAGAAAGTTGTAAAGCCACCAAGTACACCCGTCACAACAAAGTGACGACGGGTTTCGTTGTTAATTATCTTTGGTGAGCTAGCTATCAAACCAATTAGCAATGCACCAATGACATTGACTATAAAAGTTGACCACGGAAAAGATGTTTCACTCGAAGCCTGAACCAAATAAGAAATTTGTAATCGAGCAAGTGAACCAAGAGCTGCCCCTAGGGCTGCAACCAAACCAAACTTAAGCACTTGGGCTTGGAGTGCTCGCTGGGGCCGATACTGCAGCTGGTGCTGCGGTAGGAGTCGCTGGTGCCGACGAAGAGGTAGAACTTGAGTCAGTTGCACTTGGAGTAGCCGAAGTTGTAGTGCCACGTGAATCGTTTCGATAGAAACCTGAGCCCTTGAAAACTACCCCGACTGAGCCATAAACCTTTTTCAAAGCTTCAGCTTTGCATTCTGGGCAAGTTGTTAAAGCGTCATCAGAAAAAGACTGGACTACCTCAAGTGGGGCATCGCACTGGCCACACACGTATTGATAAGTAGGCATGATTTCCTTTCGACTCTGGCAATCGTACCTGTGGACAAATTAAGTCGCGAAATTTAAATTCGAATTATCGTGGCACAACTATGAAAAACCTTGAATTTCTGCATAAGTACTATCCCTTGATAGTTAGGTATCGACGATCAATCGCAGCTTCACTTGCTGGCATTGGCACTTTAATCGCACTTAGTTTGGTGATTCCCGGTCCTGGATCGCAAACCAAAGTGTTAGTCGCCACGAGTCACTTATCTGCTGGCACAACATTGACGGCCTCAGACTTTACCCAAAAATCTCTGCCAAATAATTTCGTTTGGTCCACATTGCAAGTTCAGCCAAGTGAACTAGTTGGCCGAGTCTTGGCACATTCGGTAGCAGCAAATCAACCGATTAGCAGTAGCGATCTGATTGGGCAGGGACTATTAACAGGATTACCTAAAAACTATATTGCGGTTTCACTTCCCGTAAGCGCCAGCACAAACGCATCACTTTTAAGTGTTGGAAATGTGATTGATGTTTATGGCGCAAGTAACGATGGATTTAACACGGGGGTACTGATTGCTTCTCGCGCCAGAATCCTTGCGATTCCATCAAGCTCCAAGAGTTCAATGTTTTCTGGTGGATCAACAACCAATTCGATCATTGTTGGCGTGGATTCGGTAGCTGCAATAAGCATCGCTGGAAATCTTTCGAATCAAGGATTCATGATCGCGCTGCTTCCTTAGTGTCTTGCTCTAACCGTGATGTGGTGGCACGTCTTCTAGTAGTTCACGATCTCGATTGGTTTGTGGCGCAACATCATCACTTGTTTGCTCTGGAGTTAACTCAACTTCATCTAGCAAGGCCCGTAACTTTGCCGAACTCTGGGACTTTGCGTCCGCAATTTCGTCAGGATTATTGGGCGTGGAACTCATACTCCTATGCTGATACCTAAGGATTGAAAAACCTAATTCAAACTGCGAATGAAATGGAAACTTGATGGGCATCGTCTGGGATATCAACGTTGAGCGCCCAGAATTTCCGCAACTCACAACAAACCTTGAGGCAGACCTAGTTGTGGTCGGACTGGGTGGCTCCGGATTGACTGCGTTATTGCATGCAGCCCAACGCGGCTTAAATGTAATCGGAATTGATGCAGATCGAATTGCCGCTGGTGCCGCCGGTCGCAATGGTGGCTTGCTGTTGGCTGGCATTGCAGACTTTCACCACAGCGCTCGAAAGGATCTTGGCGTCAAACGAGCAACTGCGCTCTACCAGCACACACTCGATGAGATTGATCGCATCGAAGCAACTACACCTGAAGCAGTATCTCGAATCGGGGCACTTCGAATTGGTGAGATGCGTCGTGGTGAAGATCCAGACGAACTTAGTGACACCTATGAACATCGTGATGCCTTAATTGCGGATGGATTTCCAGTTGAAGATTACGAAGGCGAGCAAGGTGTTGGAATCTTGATCCCAACAGATGGAACTTTTCATCCGGCTAAACGAGCTGTGTTGTTAGCAAAACTTGCCCAAGCAGCTGGCGCCCAAATCTTCACACATTCACCTGCAATAAAAATTGAATCCGGAATTGTCACAACGGATCAAGGAAGCATTAAGACCAAGTACATCGTGGTTGCAGTTGATGGCAACTTAGGTAAAGTGCTACCCGAGGTATCTAACCTGGTGCAACCAACTCGCTTGCAAATGATTTCAACCGCACCAGAAGTAAAAATTAAAATGCAATACGCGGTTTATGTCCGGCAAGGCTGGGACTACTGGCAACAACTTCCAGATGACCGAATTGCAATTGGCGGCGGTCGTGACCTTGCACTTGAGCAAGAAGCAACTGATGTGGTTGAGCCAACTCAAATTATGCGCGATTATCTCGAGCGCAAACTTCAAGAGCTAGGTGTGACTGCACCAGTTGAACATCATTGGGCAGCAATTGTTAGTTACACCGATTCCGGACTGCCGATCGTGAAAGAAGTTCAACCTGGCGTTTGGGCAGTTGGCGCATATTGCGGAACTGGGAATGTGGTTGGCGCGCTTTTAGCTCGCAACGCAGTGGATCAATGCATTGATGGCTATAGCCAAGTGATTATGGACTTTGTGAGTTAGCCACATGACTACTGAATTATTACCAACCAAAATTTGGCACAGACTGCGTGAGGATCACCAAGCACAAGTGATGCCTTGGATTACCCCTCGGTTAGAGCGACGCTCTCGACATGAAAGTCACCCAGTCGATGACTTTTTATTTGAGTACTACCCAATTAGCACAAACAAGTTATTGAATTGGCATCCTGGCTTTGGGACTTCACTGGAAGCATCTGAGATTGAATCCGAAGACTTTCCATCTGGAAGTTATGAATTCATTGACAACACAATCCAGATTCGCAGTGAATGGTTGGCCAAGAATCAAGAAGCTGCAATTAGTCTGATGGACTTCTTAACTAAAACCCAAGGGCGCTCAATTCGTTCAGGTTGTTTTGGTTTACATGAATGGGCCATGGTGCTTGGAACTGAAGAGGTCAGGCACGAGAAGTGGCCACTACGTCTGAGTCAAGAAGAGATTCGCGCCACGATAGATGAGGTTGGCTTGCGCTGCACTCACTTTGATGCGTTTCGATTTTTTACTCCGATTGCAGCCCCACTTAATCCATTGCAACTAACTCGAATTGATCAAAATGCTATTGAGCAACCAGGCTGTCTGCACGCCAACATGGATTTATATAAACATTCGCAAAGGTTTGCCCCAATTGTTGGATCCGAAATTGTTCGCAGTGCTTTTGCGTTAGCAAAGGACATCAGAACTGTTGACATGCAAACTGCACCTTACGACTTAGCAGATCTTGGTGTAGTTCCAATTCCAGTTGAGACTCAAGCTGGGCGAGATAAGTTTGCCGAACTACAACTGGGATTTGCGCAGCGCGCACAAATCATGCGAACTGAATTAATCACAGCTTTGAAATCTGCTTATGTATCCGCAGAAATCAAGGTATAACTTCACTTTTCTCAATAACGGTAAGATTTAAGTTATGTCCCGTCGCAGAGTTGATCCCCAGTCGCCGTCTGAAAAAGTAACGAGGTCTGGCAATCGTGGTCGCCGAGCCACCAAATCTGCGGCCGTTGCAACTATCACAGTTGATCGACCACACGGTTTGGCAGTACTAAGTCACTCCGACCGCAGACTCTTAGCCATAGTTGTTGGCGTTTCAATAGCGGCTGGGATTTTAAATAATACAAATGGAAATCCAGTTGTATCCTTCTTGGCTTCTGCGATTGCCTTGGGTGCGATTGCTCGATTAGTAGTGCGAAGTGTTGAAGCAGTTAGCGATCGAATCGGTCGTGGCCTAAACGGAACGCTGCAATCTTTGCTGGGAAACCTGCCTGAAATTTTCGTAATTTTGTTTGCGCTTAAGGCGGGGCTTTACGAAATTGTTAAAGCCACCATTGTTGGATCAGTTATCGCCAACATTTTGTTAGTTATGGGTATTGCCTTCGTTGTTAGTGGTCGCAAATTTGGCCGACAAGCATTCAACGTAGTTTCGGCTCGTCAGCTAAGTATGCTGTTGGCACTCTCCGTTTTTGCTCTTGCAATTCCATCACTTGTGGCATCCTTTAACACCCCAGCTGTTATGTACGAACGCGAAATCACAGTTGTAATCTCGTTACTTTTAATACTTTTGTTCCTAGCTTCAATCCCAGACACAATTCGCCACGTTGATCACGAGTCTCCGGTGACTGGAACTAGCGAAGCCCTCGTTGCCGCTAGTGAAGCGGATGAACATGGCCAATGGCCATTCAACATTGCTGCTCTGATGGTGTTAGTTGCGATCACTGGCTCTATCGTGGTTTCCAGTTGGTTTGTGGATGTATTGCCAACTGCAATGTCGACCCTAGGAATCTCTGAAGCTTTTGCTGGCTTAATCATCGTCGCACTTGCCAGCAACGTGGTTGAAGCATTCTCTGGGATCCAGTTAGCTGCTCGCGGTCAGCAAAGTTATGCCTTGCAAATCATTTTGCAATCCCCTGTGCAAGTTGCCATGATCGTTGCGCCACTGATTGCACTAGCAGCACCACTAGTGGGCGCAGCTACATTCACTCTGGTTTTGTCACCGCTATTGCTTGCCGTGATGTTCATGGCTGTCTTCATCGCAATCGTTGTGGTTGCTGATGGGCAATCGACTTGGTTTGAAGGCGCTGCCTTGATCACTTTGTATCTAGGTATTGCAACTGCATTCTGGTGGGGTTAAATCCATGCAGTCCCTTCGGTGGCACTGATGATTACGAATGACATTGCTCAAGCCGTAACTGCACTTTCCTCAGGAAAGCTGTGTGCGATCCCAACTGAAACGGTTTATGGCTTAGCTGCAAATGCCTTAGACGAAACCGCAGTTGCCCGAGTTTTCGCAGCCAAAGAACGACCAACTGATCACCCACTGATTGTTCACGTTGCAAGTGCATCAGATTTCAGTGAATGGATCACGGAGCTTCCGAAATGGGCAATCGATTTAACAAACGCAGTTTGGCCAGGACCGTTAACAATTGTTGGACCGCGCACCGCACTCGCGCGCGATTCTGTTACTGGCAATCAAGACACCGTTGCAGTTCGAGTTCCAAGTCACCCAATCGCGCGCGAGTTGTTAAAGCAACTAAAAACTCAAGGTGTAAAAGGTTTAGTAGCGCCAAGCGCTAACCGCTTCGGTCATGTTTCACCAACTAGTGCTGCGCATGTTTTCGCTGACTTGGGTGGGTATCTAGATGCGCACGGAGATTTGATTTTGGATGGTGGCAATTGCCAAGTCGGAGTTGAATCCACCATCGTGTTAGCCACTGGAACTCAACCCGTTATCTTGCGCCCAGGTGCAGTTACTGCGTCTGACATAAAGCGAATAACAGGCGTTGAAGTTTCTCAAGAAACGACAAACGCACCCAGAGTTAGTGGCGCTTTAGATTCGCACTACTCCCCGACTGCTCAAGTAATTCTGATTACCGATGCTTCAGAGATTGAACTTGAGAGCAATGCTGGATTCTTGGCTCTAGCCCAACTGCCAACACCTAACGGCTTAGTTCGGTTGGCAACACCGACAACCATTGAGGACTTTGCTCACGAACTTTATAGCTCCTTGCGAGCTGGCGATGATTTGAAGCTCAAAGTTATTTATGTGGTGCCACCAATTGGCGATGGACTAGCCCAAGCAATTAACGATCGATTGCAGCGCGCTGCTTTTTAGCCCGAAATTTCTAGCGAATAACTAATTCACCGATTGCGTGAATCACAATTCCAGCCAGTGCCCCAACGATCGTGCCATTGACGCGGATGAACTGCAGATCCCGACCAACCTGAAGTTCAATCTTCTTAGCGGTATCGCCAGCATCCCAACGAGCAACTGTGTCACTGATTATGTCTGCGATTTCGTCTCGATACCTATCAACTAGGTGAGTCGTGGCATTCTCCAGCGCAGTATCAATGGTGTCTTGCAATTGCCGATCGGCTGAAACCTTAGTTCCGAAGTTT
>JBIIMD010000103.1:0-3043 GCA_044232525.1 Candidatus Nanopelagicales bacterium
GCGTCGAACGGATGGCTGGATGATTCGGGCATTGAGATGCGAGCTCATCTGGAATACATCTCAACAACGTGACACGACGAACTGGTGTGCAGGTCGAGCTACCAACCCAATCTATTGAGTCGGCATTGCAATTGGAATTTGGATTTCGTTCCTGCGCATAAACCAAGGTGTCCATGGAGGATCAAATCTGGCAAACCTGGGTGACCCATTTGGCGTAAATCCAGCTTCAGCAACATTGCCTTCAAGTTCGGCAACATGCTTCATATATGTTGCATGAGTCCAGCGCCCGCTAAAGCGTGAAACTGCCATTAGTTGTTCCGGAACTTCGCGAAGCAAGACCTTGGAACTGCTTGGAATCGGCAAGGCATCTAGCGTCATGCCGGCTGGCATTACAAAACTAATTATGTTTTTTTCGCCAGAACTCTGCTGCAGCACGGGGGAGGTCATTGCAATCTTGGAAACCGATTCCTGCACTACTGGAGCAGTCATCGCAATCTTGGAATTGGGTTTGTTGTTACCGCTGATGTAACCAATTAGGGGTCGAAATCCGACGCTCCCAGCAGATTCAAAATCGCCAGTTACAGTCACATCTGCAAACACACAGGCTTCATACCGACGCACTTCAAACTTTGGGAACTTTTGTTCCACTATGTATTTCTGCTCTTCGGTCATGGTTCAAATGTAGGACAGATATGTAGGGCTTCATACCCTTTACTTACTTAGTTATCTGCAAGTTAAATTGTGCACCAACACCATCTGGTCCACGAGTCAGTGACCAGTTGCTTCCAGCTATGGAGTTAAAGAGAGAGGACCCAAGGCCGGGAGAACCTTCGCGTGGACCTAGGCCGTTGTCAATTACAGTCAACGACGCTCCAGTTTCCGTTGCCACCAAGATAATGGTCGCTTCTGTAGCAAGCCCATGTCGTAGGGAGTTGGAGAAGCATTCCTCAACTATGTGGATGATGTTTCGGGTGTCTGATTGTGAAACAAACTCATCTGATCCAGCGAAGTTCAACTCAGTTACTAAAATGCCATTCCACATGTCTAGCAACTTACGAAGTTCTGTCGAAACTGGTTCGAGGTCGTATGAAGTGAATTGATCAAAGGGAGTCTGAATACTTTGCCTTGCTTTCTCGATTTCAGCCGTGAGCACCGCAACATCTTGCGCCCGCCCAGCAACCTCAATCGCAAACGCCGATGCCATAAGTCGAGATTGAAGGTTGCCGTGCAAATACTTGGCCATGTCGTTACTTAAGCGAATTGTTTCGTTATCTTCAGAAATAGAACGAACCCTACTTTTATCGATTTGCTTTGTGAGGTAATCCAGAATTGCTTCGCGCTGCTTCAAAGCCGTGTCTAGTAGCCCACATGTCATCGTTAACATTGGCAACCAAACTGCCAAGACCAATGCAATGCCAAAAAATTGTGCATTTATTGGATCACCAAATGCAAAGTGGCCAACTACAAGAGGAGCTATTGCTGCCGCAGCTAACGCTGTTACATATATGAATAGCTTGTGCTTTGGAAATCTATTGATCAGAATCTCAGCAAACTTATAAACAAGTGCAGTTGATGCACAAAGAGCGGAAAGGCGAACCCACAGCCCATTAACCCCGTGATCATTTAGGAGTTGAGGTATCGCT
Organism: Candidatus Nanopelagicales bacterium; assembly: GCA_044232525.1. Taxonomy (GTDB): domain Bacteria; phylum Actinomycetota; class Actinomycetes; order S36-B12; family UBA5976; genus UBA5976. The sequence goes on from JBIIMD010000103.1 coordinate 1,644, forward strand.
GAAAAAACCAGAATGGGAAGTATCAGTCGAAGGGGGAATGCACTTGTTGTGATCATGGCCCGACCTATATCTATCAGCGTTAAGTCAGGTACAGTCTCGCTCTTTTTCTCCCACAAGCGGTGACTTATGCTTCTGACAGAATCTCGAGCGGTTTCTCTTAAGTTATCGGCGATCAATTGCCATGACGGGGTCTTTTCGGCCTTATCTTCAAGGCTTTCGCGCAAGTCTTCCAGAAGAAAATCCAAGTCACCTTCGATAGAGATGCGAAGCTGCTCGCTCATGGCTGCTATTACCTCTTGGCTTTGAAGTTCGCGTGACTCGACAAGTACTTGTTCTGCGATCAATTGCGAACGCTTCTCGCGAAATTCTTGCAATAAGTTCATGACAATAGCTATTGCGGGCACTCCGATTAAGCCAAGCAAGCCTGCAGCAAAGATTCGACTAGATATTGCTGCAACAAGATCTATGTCAAACCCATAAACATAGCTAATCCATGCTGTTGTTACGCCCTTAAGGACACCGGCGGTGAATCCAAGGGCAAATATCCACCAAACAGGCGTTGGAAGGGTTTCGCGATTCTTGAAAGCTGTTCGGTGGGCTAGAAACAAAGCGGCGCAGAAAACTAGGTAACCAATTGCCGATGCCAGGAACCAGCCAAATATCTCAGAGGGTGCATACGTCGTTGTTTCAATCAATACAACAGATGCAATTGTGGTTGGAGCTACGAATAGATATGGATCTCGCGCAATAGACCAACGCCCAGTAAGAGCACGTCGCGTAGATTCAGAAAACACTAGACGTTTCCTTGACCCGTGAGCCTAAAGTAAACCCGAGCAATATGAACTCGTTGATTTTGGTTTGTGGCAGCGGGAATATCTAAAGCCTTTGCAATCTTTGCAATGGTTTGTTCGACCGCTTTTTCGCTTACAAATCGCTGTTTTGCAATTTCACTATTCGTATGACCTTCGGCCACCATGCGCAAGGTTTCAACTTGGATGTCCGTCATTCCGTGAATCTCGCGCGGAATGTCATTACGCGCCTGTGTTGGTCGTGATTTGCTTATAGAGGTGTATGCAATTGCTGTCTTAACTGCGCGGGCGACAGTTTCAATTTCATTTATATTGTTTTTAACTAAGTATTCGGTCCCAGCAGGAATGTCAGGAAGATTAGATCTAAGCAGTCTTGGATCGCTATAAGAAGTAAGCATTACCAGTCCAACATTTGGATTGCGTAACCTAAAGGCACGAGCCAGATCAAGACCCGTTGGTCCGTATCCAAGATCTAGGTCAAGAAGAATGGCATTCGGTGAATTCTTTTCAAATGAGTTAATTGCTTCAGCCGAGGTTCCAACTGCATCGACAACATCAATTCCATGTCCAGTTAAAGCTCCAACTATTGAT
>JBIIMD010000033.1:0-10518 GCA_044232525.1 Candidatus Nanopelagicales bacterium
GTTTTTCGGTCCAAGGCTCATCGCTCTCGGCCATCGTGTTGACCACGTAATAAGACTAGTAGCAACTTTCTAAATGTCGAATAAATCGATAAATCATCAAGGGTATGACACGATAAGTCCCGTGGTTGAGCGCAGCAGAGTGGGGATCTCTCCCCTAGATACAGCAAGGTCTGACCACACCTCGAACTTGTCGTTACACACCCCAGCCACTCACGGAATGATGCGAATCGATTGTGAGTATGACGGCGAGATCATTACCTCTGCTAAACCAATTCTCGGTTCTATGCATCGAGGGGCAGAGAAGCTTTTCGAGTCTCGCGACTATCGACAAGTCATCGCACTTGCAAATCGACATGAATGGTTAAGCGCATATTCTGGCGAAGTTGGTGTTGCTCAATTAGTAGAAACCGCACTTGGCATCGAAGTTCCCGATGCAGCCCAGTGGTATCGCACACTTTTACTGGAGTTCAATCGAGTATCTTCGCACCTTGCCTTCATGGCAGGTTTTCCATGGCAAGACCAACAATTAATTGAGAACTTGCGAAAGTCCCGTGAGCTTTGGGTGAATCACTATCGTACTTACACCGGAAGTCGAATGCATCCGATGTTGACTCGTATCGGTGGACTAACTCATGCCCCAACGTCTGAGTGGTTAGAAGAAGTTCAACATCTTTGCTTTGATACTGCGCAAATTATTTTGGAAACTAACTGGCTAGCACTGGTATCAGAATACGAATCAATCGGCGTCTTAACTAAAGCCCAGGCAATTGAATCAGCGATTAGTGGGCCAGTTGCTCGCGCCAGCGGCTATGCCATTGATTTACGTGAGACTGCGATCGGACTTAAGTATTCCGAACTTGAAAGTTTCGCTGTTGTTTTACAAACTTCTGGAGATATCAGCGCGCGTATTTTGCAGCTTGTAGACGAGGTCACTGTTTCACTAGCGATGATGTCGGAATTAGTCGAGCCATGTACAGGGAAGATTTCAGATGAAGTGAACGTACTGCTTCCAAAGGTGGTTCGAGTTCCGGAAGGAAGTTACGAACACAGTATTGAAACTCCGCTGGGAATTGCATCTTGGTTCCTAGTTTCGAGAAATGACAAAATGCCATATCGCTTAAAACTTAGGCCAGCAAGTTTGCATACGGTTTTAGCGTTATCAAATGTATTACCGGGAGCAAGCAAAAAGGATTTTGATGCAGTAGTGGCAAGTATGCCGTTTATTGCAGGGGATGCTGACCGTTAGTCTTTGCGCTTCAAGGCCAATTCAGCCAAGTCAGCAAGTCGAACCATTAAGTTCTCAATCAACTTCTGAGACGAATCAAGTCGATCGCGCAGATCCTTAATTTCATCTCGCATTATTACCAGCTCTAGCGAATGAGATTGATCCGCAGCTTCATCAATGATGATGGTTGGTGAAGATTGTTGCGTTGATTGGGTAAATACTCTTGGCTCTTCCCGAGTCTCGGTCTTTACTGACTCAGTTCTTGGAGCTTGCTGTTGTTGAGTAGAGCTTTGGGTAAACACTGATTCTGGTGCGACTGACTGTTCCACGACTGCATCAGTTTCAAACAAAGATTCAAATGAGTTTGGCTCTTCGGTTACTTCAGCGACTGGGGTCGGGCTTGAGTCTGGCACAACGACAATTGGTGTTTCATTCTGAGCAACAGGAGTAAACGGTGGCGCTTCTTGAACTGATACTTCGATCGGTGCAAAAATTGGATGCTCAAAACTTTGTGACACTCGATTAATGTTTGTTTGCAAACTAGCGCGCATCTGCGCAATTCTTCGGCGCGCTTCTTCTAACGCTTCGGCTGGGGAGACTACGAAGTCTGGATCAGGAACAATCTCAGTTGGAAATTCATACGGTCTAACTTCAACAACTGGCTCACGAACTGTCATCGGCACATCAGAAGCTAAGTCATCAGGTGCAATAAATTCAAATTCATCGCTAGCGACTACTTCAATGGGAGCCCAAGCATTAGTATCAACGTTTGGAAGAGCAGCTTCAAAACTTGAAACTCGATTTTCTTCCCGCGCTTTTGCTTGATCAAGGGTTTCGCCTGATTTGATAAGTGGAACCCAACCGGTGTACTCGCCACGAATGATTTCATCTGCATCAGGTGGCAGCGGCGGCCTGCGACGAATAATGGTGTCTTCGTCGATTGGCATGAACTGATCTATTGGTGGAGCCAAAGTTGGCTCATCCACATCACTTAAATCCCAAACTGGAGCAGTTAATGGATCCCATTTTTCGGAGCGCGCGTCATTAACTGAGTCATCAGTAGACATATATTCGCCTCCTAGGGAAGATGTGGAGAACCCAAGCCTATGGGCATTTTGTGCACATGTGAAACTATGAATCCGTGTAATGCTTGGAAGCATGGGGTTTCTGGCCAATTCGGCTCTAGCTATCGGGGCTACCGGAGTAGGAAGCCTGACTTATGGCCTAGTTGAGGCCCAAGCATTCAAGGTCCGCGAATTAGATCTGGAATTACTTCCGGCTGGCAGCGACTCCATTCGGGTTCTTCATATTTCAGATTTGCACATCACGCCCGCCCAAACTCGAAAAATCAATTGGGTTAAATCACTTGCCAAACTTGAGCCTGACTTTGTGGTGGGCACAGGAGATTTCTTGGCGCACCGACTCGCAGTTCCAGCTGTTGTCGAGGCCTTGAACGAATTGCTGGACATACCTGGCGCTTTTGTTTTGGGAAGCAATGACTACTTTGCACCGACAATCAAAAATCCATTCATGTACTTCAATAAGAACCGCGAAATTCAACTCGAAGGTACTCCACTTCCAACTTCTGACTTAGTTGAAGAACTTACCGATGCAGGTTGGCTTGACTTAAACAACAAACAAAACACTGCTGTAGTTAACGGAGTGAAGATTCATTTCCGCGGTACTGATGATCCACACATCAAAAAGGATGACTACGGGGCAGTTGCAGGTTCCTTTGATTCTGATGCGTTTGCGTTTGGAGTTACCCATGCCCCGTATCGACGAGTTTTGCAAAGTTTTGAAACTGACAATGCAGATTTGGTTCTCGCTGGACACACTCACGGTGGGCAAATCTGTATTCCGTTTTACGGCGCCCTAGTTACCAATTGTGATTTGCCACAAGGACAAGCAAAAGGATTTTCTACATTTGGTGAAAGCAAAATGCCACTGCACGTTTCTGCAGGAGTTGGAACTTCACCGTTCGCGCAAATTCGCATTGCGTGTCGCCCAGAGGCAACGCTAATCACACTCAGCGCAAAAACTAACTAGCTGAATTCTTTAGCAACTACTTCTGCGATTTGTGCAGTGTTCAGCGCTGCACCCTTGCGTAAGTTATCGCCACAAACAAAGAAATCAATTTCATTTGGATATTCTTTGGAAACTCGAATTCGACCAACGACAGTTGGATCAGTACCAACCACATCAATTGGTGTTGGGAAAATCTTGTTAGCTGGATCGTCAGTTACAAGTACGCCTTCCGCGTTCACAAGAAGTGCGCGAACTTCATCAGCAGTAACTGCGCGATCAAGAACTGCGTGAACTGCAAGTGAGTGAGTAGTCACAACTGGAACACGCACACATGTAGCGTGAACTTTTAATTCAGGCTTACCAAGAATCTTGCGCGACTCGTTACGGACTTTAAGTTCTTCGCTGGTGTAATCATTCTCAGAAAGTGATCCGGCCCATGGCACAACATTTAATGCAAGTGGTGCTGGAAATACATCGTTTTTTGTGATGACATTACGAACATCTTTAGTTTCATTACCTAAGTTCTTGCCAGCCACTGCATCGATCTGCTCATGAAGTGCATCAATGCCACCTTGACCGGCTCCAGAAGCTGCTTGGTAAGAAGCAACTACTAACTCCTTGACGCCGAATGCTTTTTCAAGTGCGCCTACAACCACAATCATGGAAAGCGTTGTGCAGTTTGGATTAGAAATAATCCCGCGAGGACGATTACGGGTTTGATCCGCATTTACTTCTGGAACTACCAGCGGAACATCTGCATCCATGCGGAATGCCCCACTGTTATCTACCGCAATCACACCTTTAGCTGCAGCGATTGGTGCCCACTTTGCTGAGATCTCATCTGGCACATCAAACATTGCAACGTCTACGCCATCAAAGGCCGCTTCGGTAAGTTCTTGAACTACAACATCCTCGCCACGCACCTGCAGGACCTTGCCGGCTGAACGAGCTGAAGCAAGTAACTTGATCTCACCCCATACGTCTGGACGAGTTGAAAGTAGGTCAAGCATTACCGTGCCCACAGCACCGGTTGCGCCGACTACGGCAAGAGTTGGTTTCTTTGTCATTACTTATCGCCCTGTTCCACCGTATACAACGGCTTCCCCGTCAGCATCCAAACCAAATGCGGTGTGAATTGCAGTTACTGCTTTTTCTGCATCGTCCGCGCGGGTAACAACTGAGATTCGAATTTCAGATGTTGAAATCATTTCCACGTTCACGCCAGCGTCAGCAATTGCCTTAAAGAAAGTTGCAGAAACACCAGGATGTGAGCGCATGCCAGCACCAACTAATGAAATCTTTCCGATATTTTCATCAGTGTCAATGTCTTTGAAGTTAACTTCTTTTTCAATCCGACGAAGTGCGAGCTCGGCTTTTGTAGCATCAGCGCGAGGGCAAGTGAACGTCACATCAGTTGCACCTGACTCGTGGACACTTACGTTCTGAACAATCATGTCCATGTTGATGCCAGCGTCGGCTACTGCCTGGAAGATTGCAGCGGCCATACCTGGACGGTCAGGAACACCAACGACGGTGATCTTGGCATCTCCTAAATCATGTGCGACGCCGGCGATTATCGGTTGTTCCATAATTGCTCCTACTTTGGACAACTTCTTTAACTTGGACTGATCAGATAGATCAGCGATAACAAATGTTCCTTCTTTGTCCGAAAACGAAGAACGAACGTGAATTGGTAAATCAAAACGCTTTGCATATTCAACACAACGCAAGTGAAGAACTTTGGCTCCAGCTGCAGCAAGTTCCATCATTTCGTCATAAGTAATTCGTGGCACATGTCGCGCCTTTGGTGCAATCCGCGGGTCTGCAGAAAAGATTCCGTCTACGTCGGTGTAGATCTCACAAACATCGGCATATAGTGCAGCGGCTAAAGCGACTGCAGTTAAATCAGATCCACCGCGGCCCAGAGTTGTGATGTCTTTAGTGTCTTGCGAAACACCTTGGAAGCCAGCAACGATTGGAATTGCATTTTCCCGCAATGCCTCTTGAATGCGTCCAGGAGTGACATCAACAATGCGCGCTTTGCCATGACTTGAATCTGTGATTAATCCGGCTTGCGATCCGGTGTAGGAACGTGCTTCGAAACCAAGATCATTTATTGCCATTGCTAAAACAGCCATAGAAATTCTCTCACCAGCAGTAAGCAACATATCAAGTTCGCGACCTGGTGGATTTGGTGAAACTTGCTTAGCTAAATCAATTAGATCGTCAGTGGTATCACCCATTGCTGAAACGACAACAACAACTTCGTTACCAGCTCGTTTGGTGTCTGCGATTCGCTTGGCTACACGCAAAATTCCAGCAGCATCCGCAACGGATGACCCACCGAATTTAGCGACAATTAAGCCCATAGAACATAAGTCTAAATGGAATCTTGATGCCTGAAATCACCGTCCAAACTGTGGAACCGGGAATCAGGTCTTATTGCTACGGACTAACTTGGCGGCGTCCTTCAAACGCTCTACCTAAAGTGACTTCGTCAGCATATTCAAGGTCGCCACCTACCGGCAATCCAGATGCAAGCCTGGTTACCTTTATTCCCAATGGAGAAATCAGTCTTGTTAAGTAGGTTGCTGTGGCCTCACCTTCAAGATTTGGATCCGTAGCCAGAATGATTTCGACGATTGCGCCATCAGCAAGCCGAGTCATAAGTTCAGTTACCCGCAGATCATCTGGGCCAACGCCGTCGATAGGGCTAATTGCGCCACCCAGTACGTGGTACCTGCCACGGAATTCCCGAGTTCGTTCAACCGCTAGAACATCCTTTGGTTCTTCAACGACACATATTGCACTCTCATCTCGACGAGTGTCGGCACAGATTCGGCATAGGTCATCTTGAGCAACGTTGTAGCAAGTTCGGCAAAACTTAATCTTGTCCTTAACTTCGGCAAGTACCGTTGCTAGTCGTGTGACATCAGCGCTATCTGTTGCAAGCAAATGGAATGCGATTCGAGTGGCACCCTTTGGTCCAACGCCTGGCAACTTAGCAAGTTCGTCGATCAAGTCCTGAACAATGCCTTCGTAAATGTTGCTCATGCTTCGCGCGGGCTTTCGCTGATTACTTGTCCACCAAGTGAACTAGTGATGATGTCGATTGAAGATCTCGAAGGTGTGGTCTCATCATCCGGTGATGCTTCACCTGCATCTGTTGCTGCCGCCTTTTTTGACTTCGCTGGCTTAGCTCGATTCGGATCAACCGTCGGATCAATTCGCACATCAACATGAAACAAATTTTGAATCACCAATCGCAAACGGTCATCGTGACCGCTCTTGACTGCATTGTTCATAGTGTTTGAGTTCGGGAAGGCCACTGCTAAAACTTTGTCTTCGCCAAACGACACTGGCGCAGTGTCAACCATAACAATTCCGGCAACTCGACTTTGACTGCCAACGGTTTGCAAAATTGCTGGCCAGGCATCACGAATTTGTTCGAACGAAACTGGACCAGTAAGTGTTGCCGGTGCTTCAGCAGATTTCTCTTCCGCTCTTTGCGTTGCTGCCGCAGTTACTTGTGATGGCTTCATTGGTGCAGGTGTTGTAGAAACTTTTGGCCGAGGCGGTGGAGTCTTTGCTACCGCAGGTGCAGACTCCATTGGTGTTTCTGTTTGTTGAGTTACAGGTTGTTCTGCGGCGACTCGAGCGCGAGCTGGAACTGGCGCAGAGCTCGAAACTCGAGGACCGTCTTGCTCAAGTTTTTCTACCCGGTTAATCAAATCTTGGGTTACTTCATTGGTAACCAAACGAGCAGCAAGTAGTTCAAGTTGAAGCTTTGGTGAAGCGGCGCCACGCAGTTCAGAAAGTCCTGAGCTCACTAAGTCAGCGACTCTAACTAGCTGTGCTGGTGTGAATAGTTTGGCTTGGCTAACCAGATCATCGATTTGTTCATTAGGAATATCGAATAACCCAGATGTTGCAGCATCAGGAACTTGCGTGACAACAACTAGATCACGCAAATGATCCAATAAGTCATTTGCAAAGCGACGCGGTTCGTGCCCGGAAGTTACAACTTGTTCAATCAAAGTGAATAGTGCAGCGCCATCTCCATTTGCGATCGCAACTACAACTTGACTCAACAACGTTTCGTCAGTGAATCCGAGTTGCGCAACTGTATCTGCGTAAGTAACGCCTTCTGGTCCAGAGCCGGCAATGACCTGTCCTAGGACGGATTGCGCATCACGAACTGAACCAGCACCGGCGCGCGCAACAAGTGCGAGTGCGGCAGGATCTGCTGCGATACCTTCACGCTCACACATCAGCGCCATATGTTTCGCCAAAGTCTTAGCTGAAACTAATCGGAATGGATAGTGATGCGTACGGGAACGAAGCGTTGGAATGATTTTGTCTGGTTCAGTTGTTGCAAAGATAAATCGTAAGTGTGGTGGTGGTTCTTCAACTAACTTAAGCAGAACGTTGAATGCATCTCGAGTTAATTGATGGGCCTCATCGATAATGTAAACCTTGAATCTGGCATGAACGGGTGCATAAACCGCGCGCTCACGTAGTTCCTTTGCATCATCGATACCTCGATAAGTTGCCGCATCAATTTCAATAACATCGATTGAGCCTGGGCCATTTGGAGCTAAGTCAATACATGACTGGCAAACACCACAAGGATTCGAAGTTGGTCCTTGTTCGCAATTCATCGAGCGGGCCATGATGCGAGCGGATGAAGTTTTGCCACAACCACGAGGGCCAGTGAATAGATATGCATGATGGATGCGATCACTATCTAGTGCGCGAGAAAGTGGGGCGGTGACGTGTTCTTGCCCGATTACGTCAGAAAACTGACCAGGTCGGTACTTTCGGTAAAGGGCCAAGGACATATGTAAGAGAGTACTTGGTAGCCCTGACTGTCGATCTAGTGGTTTCTTTATCTATGGTTCCTTGGTTTAGCGCCTCTAGAAAACGTTCTACGCCAAAGGCATTCCGCTGCTGTCCCCTCTGTTATTCAACGGCTTTCGCCGTACTGATTGCAATTGACCTCTAGGTCAAGCAATCAGGGGACCGACAGTCTTGCTCCATAGCTTTGGCTTTAGAAGTTTGCTCTTCGCCGTCTATTGCTTAGCTCGAATTAGCCTTGGCTACCTAAATACAGGTAATCTCGTCCACGGAGGATTCGCCTAGTGGCCTATGGCGCTCGCTTGGAAAGCGAGTTGGGTGAAAGCCCTCAGGGGTTCAAATCCCCTATCCTCCGCGCAAAGGAAGACCCCCGCTTGTCGGGGGTTTTTTCTTTGCACTGGATCACGCGATTTGGGAGCGGATTGCGTGATCGCTTGCGATCACTTGCAATCGGAGTGGCTGTTGGCAGAATTCCTTACTCGCGAAGCCTCGACGGAGTCCCCTATCCTCCGCCATAAGAAAAGAACATCCTTCTGGGTGTTCTTTTCTGTTTCACGGACCTTCTGGTCGAAAGTGAACATTTAGCAAACAGACCAATTTCACTTAGGCAGTTGATACTCGACAGAAATAGAGTTCATTTTGTTGAGATAAACAGGAGTGATCAAAAATTCTTAGAAAATGGCTTGCCGAGTACATCGGAACTGCGACCTTAGTTTGTGTCATTGTTGGTTCCGGCATCATGGGCACGAATCTTTCTAAGGATTCTGGCGTTGTGCTCTTAATCAACGCGTTCTCAACCATTTTTGCGCTTGCCTTACTTATCTTGATGATTGCGCCTATCAGCGGTGCGCATTTCAATCCAGCGGTATCGCTGGTTCAAGTTTTGCGGCGTGAAATGAATGCAATTGAGTTTTTATCCTTCATCTCAGCTCAAATCGCTGGCGCAATTACCGGTGCGATTATTGCGAACGTCATGTTTGATCTTCAGGCAATTCAAATTTCCACCAATGAACGAGTTTCAACTGGCACCTTGATTGGCGAAGTAATCGCTACCGCTGGATTGATTACTGTGATTTTTGTTCTGGTAGCCCGTAGTCAAGACAAATTGATTCCAGTTGCTGTCGCTGCCTGGATTGGCTCTGCGTATTTCTTTACTTCATCTACTTCATTTGCAAACCCTGCAGTAACAATCGGTCGTGTGTTCTCCGATACTTTCGCAGGAATCAACCCTGCTTCAGTTTTGCCTTTCATATTTGCCCAACTAATCGGGGCAATGCTTGGCGTTGCATTGGTTAAAGGAGTTACTCGTGCCTAATACAAAGGCCACAGTACTTTTCGTTTGCGTTCATAACGCAGGTCGTTCTCAAATGGCTGCGGGATATCTTCAGGCTCTTGCTGGCGATCGCATCCAAGTTCTTTCAGCTGGAACTCAGCCAAAGGATCAAGTAAATCCGTCAGCGATCGAAGCTATGGCTGAAGAAGGAATCGACATTGCTAACAATGTTCCAAAGGTATTGAGTGACGAGACTGTCAAAGATTCCGATTACGTAATCACAATGGGTTGTGGCGACGCCTGCCCATTCTTCCCAGGTAAGACTTATCTTGATTGGCCATTAAACGATCCCGCTGGCAAAGGCGTGGAGGAAGTTCGTCCAATCCGTGATGAAATCAAAGCACAGGTTGAAGCGTTGATCGCTGAGATCGACGCCAAGTTTTAAATCAACGGAAAAGAACACCCAAAAGGGTGTTCTTTTCTTGTTTTGCGAGAGAATCAAATATGAAAATTGGATTCTTAGGTGTTGGCACCGTATCAACTGCAGTTATTGAAGCCATGGCTTCCCGCGGTGGAACGCAAGAAACCATCTACCTCTCCCCTCGCGGCGAGAAGCGATCGACTGAACTTGCAGCCAAATATGATCACTGCATTCGACTCGAATCAAATCAAGCGGTAATCGATGCCAGCGACATGGTTGTGCTCAGTATGTTGCCAAATCAAATTGATGAAGCCTTGGCAGAGCTAACTTTTCGCGAAGATCAAATCATTGCCAGCTTTGTTGCAGGAACTCCGCCAACTGGCATCGCAAAGCTAACTGCGCCGGCATTTCAAGTCAGTCAATTGATCCCACTGCCACCGATTGTTCATCACAAAGGCCCATTAGTTATTTGTCCATCCCATCCGGATGTAGTTCGCGAGTTTGCTGGACTTGGTGACATCGTAATTCTTGAAGACGAAAACCAAATTCGAATTCTTAGTGTTGCCTCAGCAATGATGTCGACATATTTCACATTTCAAAACACAGTTATTAAGTGGACTGAAGACAATGGAATTGACCATGACACCGCTTCGAAATACTTCCGATCGCTGCTTGAAGGTTTAGCTATTGAAGGCCAAGCTGCAACAGATGAAG
>JBIIMD010000104.1:0-3027 GCA_044232525.1 Candidatus Nanopelagicales bacterium
ATTTCTTGTGGAGTCATGTGGGTTACCCCAGAAAGTGGCAGCACAGTGTGCGGCTTTTTGTTTGCTAGTAGTGCACCACTCAAAGAAAGTGAATGAGCAGCAACAACATTGTCATCCGCCAGCCCATGAACCAGCATTAAAGGGCGTTCCAGGCGGTTAGCCATTGGTATCAAGGAATGATCTTCGTAGATTTCTGGGAACTTCTCTGGATGGCCAAGGTATCGCTCGGTATATGCAGTGTCGTACCAAAGCCACTCAGTTACTGGCGCGCCTGCTACTGCGGCATGAAAAACATCTGGCCGTTTCATTACTGCAAGTGCGGATAAGTAGCCGCCAAAGGACCAGCCAGTTATGCCGACTCGACTCGCGTCTACATCATCTGGGAAATGTTTTGCCACATCCGCTATTGCATTGACTTGATCCTCAATTACAGGTAACACAAAGTCCTGGTAAATCGCATGATCCCAGGCCGGACCACGGCCACCAGTTCCACGATTGTCCGCTATAACTACTACGAATCCTTGATCGGCAAACCATTGATCGATCGCGTAGCTTAAAGCCCCATTAAGAACTTGCGGACCATGTGGGCCACCATAAGGACGCATCATGACTGGAAGCTTTTTACTACCGTACACATGATCTTGTGGGAAGAGCACCGCAGTATTTACTTTGTGAGTTCCAGTTTGAAGTACGTGTACTTGTGATGTGAAGTTTGGAGACTCGGCCAGCGAATCAAAGTAATGTTCGGTCTTCACGCCACGACGCAGCTGATAGCTACGAGTGTGAGTATCCAGACGAGATTCAACAACTACTTGAAGTTCTGCTGAAGTAGTTGTTGCACTAGCAAGTCCACCTTGCGAAATCTCTGTGATGGACCCGTCAAAACCTAGACGGATTAAGTCACGTGACAAGGCATCCTGAGTTGCAATCACATCTATGTAGTCATCCTTGATGTCAACGATTGACATAACTTGAAGTCCTGCTGGCGAAATTGCTTTGCCAGAAATCTGTAATTCCCGAGTATCTGACTGACGGTTATCGATGACTGAAACGATTTGCCCGTTATGCCAACGCGGTTGGCCAGGGATTACTTCGACAAATTCGTGATCGGTAACCTCATGCACATTCTCTAAACCAGAGGCACCTGCTGAGTAAGTGACAAATTGCTGTTGTGCACGATCGGCAACAGTAATCAACGCATTACAATCCTTTTGCCAGGAAACCGAAATCAAGTATTCAAATGCGTCGTTGTCCCAGTGAATTGAAGTGCGTTTGCCAGTGATTGAAATCTTTTGCAGTCCAACGGTGGCATTTTTAGTTCCAGCAGCTGGGTATCGAATTTCTTGTGGAGTTTTGGCAGGACTTGCTGGATCAGAAATCCACCAAGTTTGAACATCAGCATCATTTACTGATTCAACGATCAAACTGTCACTATCTGGCGACCACCAGTAGCCATGCATCCGACCAAATTCTTCTGATGCAATGAAGTCAGCTAGACCCCAGGAGATATGCTCATCAACTTCATTAGTCAGATTTCGCGCATCACCACCGCTGTAGTCAACAATGAATAAGTCTTTGCCATTTGACCATGCAACTAGGTTTCCATCAGGGGATAACCTCGGATCAATGACTGAGCCGGCTACATCTAGATTCTTTAAATCCTGACTTTCGGTATCTCCAACAAATAGTTGCCCAGAAAGTGCAAACGCAATCTTGGAGCCTGATTCAGATGTTGAGTAGCTCGTGATGCCTGATGTGGTCTCTCGCATCCGCTCACGGCGGGCGCGTTCTGCGGCTGGAACTTCTGAATCATCAGCAAGCAGGACTCTAGGATCTGCAAACTTTTTTTCAATGCGATTTGCCACGTCATAGATCCAAAGTGAGTTAACAGAATCTCGGCCACTGTCACTGCGTAGAAACAGGACTCGATCACCTGATTCGGTTATATGGAAACTGCGCGGGGCCCCAAGTTGAAAGTTGCGAGTTGCCGCGCTTTGGCGTGGAAAGGATTCGGTCACCCCTTGATCCTGCCACGTTTAACTATCGAGTGTCTCGTACAGTTGGTACATGACATCTAGTTCAGTCGACCAGGCAAATCAACGTTTGCTTTTGGTGCATGCGCACCCAGACGATGAAACTATCGGCAGTGGTGCAACTATGGCTAAGTATGTAGCTGCTGGGGCGCAGGTCACGCTAGTCACTTGCACACTGGGCGAAGAAGGCGAAATTTTAGTTCCAGAACTTGCGCATTTAGCTTCTGATCAATCTGATGAACTGGGTAAACATCGCATTACGGAATTGGCTGCCGCAATGGCTGAGTTGGGCGTCACAGATTGGCGACTCTTGGGTGGTCCACATACTTATCGAGATAGTGGAATGGTGGGCACGCCACCAAACGACCGTCCAGATTGTTTTTGGCGAGCAGATCTATTGGAAGCAGCAAAGCATTTAGTAAAGATAATTCGCGAAACCTGCCCTCAAGTGCTCGTTACGTATGATGACTTCGGGGGATACGGCCACCCGGACCATATTCAGGCCCATCGGGTGGCAACTTATGCACGGGAGTTAGCAGCAGCACCAAGTTTTGCTCCTGAGCTAGGCGCACCTTGGATGATTGAAAAGGTTTATTGGACGGCGTTTCCGGTAAGTGTGATGCGAGCTGGCATCGAAATGCTAAAGGCTGCTGGTGAAGATACTGGATTTGCCGCGCAAGACCCAGATGAGATTCCATTTGCTTGCCCAGATGAACTTGTGACATCAGCAATTGATGGTGGTGAATTCGCAGATCAAAAGATGCGCGCATTGCGGGCTCATGCAACTCAGATAAGTACTGAAGAAGGATTTTTTGCACTATCTAACAATCTCGGTTCCCAAGTTATGGGAACCGAGTACTACCGCTTAGTTGCAGGCGTACCTACTGGACCCTTCGATGAATTAGGTAGAGAAACTGATTTGTTTAGTGGCATCGCCAGTGACCAATAGATTAGATAAATGACAAAGCTTCGGATAGTTCTAATCAGTGCAGTA
>JBIIMD010000105.1:0-3019 GCA_044232525.1 Candidatus Nanopelagicales bacterium
CTACAAAACTGGCAACCCGCTAACGTCATATGTAAATGCTGTAGTGGTTGGACTATCCAGCGATGGACAGTTATCAGTGGTGTCGGATTCAATTCCTAAGTCTGCCGCTACCAAGATTGCTGCTGCTTTTAAGGAAGTTGGTGCGACTGGTGCGATAGACGAAGTAACTCGAATCCCGGCTGGCACGTTTGCCGATGCCGAAGTTTTAGTTGGAGTTGGTCTAGGTAGTACGAAGAAAGAAATTTCGCATGAACGCTTGCGCAGAGCTGCCGGAAGTGCCGTGCGCAGTCTTGGTGGATTCAAGAAAGTTGCGATTGCTATTACGGCAGATGGTCCGCTAGAAGCAGGCGCCCTGCTTGAGGGAGCTGCCTTTGGTTCATATGCATTTACTGAACACAGATCAGCCACGCTTAAGAAAGCCAAAGCGCCAGTGGCTTCAATTGCATTGTTCACCTCAAAAACTCGTACTAGCGAATACCGTGATGCACTTCATCGCGCTCAAGTGCTTTCTGAAGGTATCAACTTTGCTCGTAACCTAATCAATGCTTCACCTTTACATTTGGCGCCAGCTGATCTTGCACGAGAAGCCAAGGCATTCTTAACGGGAACAAAAGTGAAAGTTGAAATTCTTGACGAGAAAGCTCTTGCTGCTGGTGGTTATGGCGGAATTTTAGGGGTGGGTCAAGGATCCACTCGTCCACCGCGATTGATTCGCATGGAGTACCGCCCAAAGGGTGCGACTAAGCACGTTGCACTAGTTGGAAAAGGAATCACATTTGATACCGGTGGCATCTCGCTAAAGCCACCAGCAAATATGCATCACATGAAAGATGACATGTCGGGTGCTGCTGCAGTTGTTTCCGCTATTCGAGCAATTGCGGACTTAGAACTTGATGTTGCGGTAACGGCATACGCAGCCTGCGCCGAAAACATGCCTGGTGGCGCAGCGCAGCGCCCTGGAGATGTCATCACAACTTATGGTGGTCGCACCATTGAAGTTCTCAACACCGACGCTGAAGGTCGCCTCGTAATGTCCGACGCATTAGTTAGGGCTGCTGAAGATAATCCTGACGTTGTAATCGACATTGCCACGTTGACTGGTGCTGCGGTTGTTGCACTTGGACACCGTACGGCGGGCGTTATGGGTGATGCTCAAGTTCGCGATGCAGTCAAGGCTGCTGCAGATCGTGCCGGTGAAGAATTCTGGCCAATGCCACTGCCTGAAGAGCTTCGTCCAGAACTTGATTCGCTTGTTGCTGACATTGCCAATGTCGGTTCTCGAGAAGGTGGCATGCTCTCAGCCGGCTGGTTCCTAAAGGACTTCATTGCCGAAGGACTACCTTGGGCCCACTTAGACATCGCTGGCCCAGCGTTCAACCCGGGTAGCCCTTGGGGCTACACCCATAAGGGTGGTGTCGGCTTTGGAATTAGGACCATGGTGGCCTTCGCTGAAGATGTTATGGATGGAACCGCTGAGATCTAGGCCACTCTTTCTGACCCGGACTGACTTAGTTTTACCCCGCGTGAAAGACTTAAGGTAGCGCGAAAGCGTACTTAGGTTATTTGCGGAGGATTGATGCACGACATCGTAATTTTGGGTGGCGGAAGTGGCGGATACGCTTGCGCGTTACGGGCATCACAACTTGGTCTTTCAGTCGTATTGATAGAGCAGGATAAATTAGGCGGCACCTGTCTCCATAGAGGCTGTATCCCAACTAAGGCACTTCTTCATGCTGCCGAAGTTGCCGACACTGCGCGTGAAGGTGAACACATCGGTGTGCACAGCACGTTCAATGGAATTGACATGAAAAAAGTCAATGAATACAAGGATGGCGTAATCGGTCGTCTTTACAAAGGTTTGCAAGGTTTAGTAAAAAGTCGAGACATCACTTATGTCGAAGGTTCTGGAAAACTTGTCGCGCCAAATGCTGTTGAAGTAAATGGTCAGCGCTACGAAGGCAAGAACATCGTTTTAGCAACTGGCTCTTTCGCGCGATCAATTCCGGGCTTAGAAATCTCTGGTCGCATCATGACAAGTGATCAAGCTTTGCTAATGGACTATGTGCCACAAAGTGCAATCATTCTTGGTGGCGGAGTCATCGGAGTTGAATTTGCATCCGTGTGGAAGTCATTTGGTGTGGATGTCACAATCATCGAAGGCTTGCCAACACTTGTACCGGCTGAAGACGCTGCGGTGTCAAAGGCTATGGAGCGTGCGTACCGCAAACGTGGCATCAACTTCAAGACTGGAGTTAGATTCCAAACTGCAAGCCAAGACGACAAGAGCGTGACGATCACTTTGGAATCTGGCGAAACCGTTTCTGCTGATTTGTTACTAGTCGCTGTTGGGCGCGGACCTCGTACCGAAAATCTTGGGTATGAAGATCAAGGCATCTCGATGGACCGCGGGTTTGTGCTCGCAAATGATCGCCTGGCAACGAATCTGCCGGGAGTATTCGCAGTCGGCGACATCGTTCCAGGGCTGCAACTTGCCCACCGTGGATTCCAGCAAGGAATTTTTGTGGCGGAAGAAATTGCTGGGCTTGCTCCAGCCACCATCGATGAACTAGGTATCCCCCGCGTGACCTACAGTGAGCCGGAAATTGCCAGCATTGGGTTAACCGAATTACAGGCAAAAGAAAAGTACGGCGATATTGAAGCTTACGAATACAACTTGGGCGGAAATGGCAAGAGCCAAATTTTGGGTACAACTGGTTTTATCAAGCTAATTCGCAAGAAGAGCGATGGCGTTGTTGTTGGAGTTCACATGATTGGTGCCCGAGTTGGCGAACTAATTGGTGAGGCCCAATTGGTCTATAACTGGGAAGGAACTGCCGAAGATGTGGCTCCCCTGGTTCATGCACATCCAACCCAAAACGAAGCAATGGGAGAAGCGTTCATGGCGTTGGCTGGCAAGCCACTCCATGCCCACGCTTAACCGATAACCTTAAGACAACTAGTAAAAGGAGTAACGGCACAGTGGCCACTACGGTATCAATGCCCCAACTGGGCGAAAGCG
>JBIIMD010000043.1:0-8076 GCA_044232525.1 Candidatus Nanopelagicales bacterium
AGCAAGGGTTTTAACCAGTTTCAGCACAGTATTAATACACGCCTATTAATACACATAGGTAATAAGGAGAAAAAATGAGTTCCCCGCTAACGGTTGCACTACTCGGTGGCGGAACTGTGGGCGCCTCAGTTGCCCAGTTGATTTCCGAAAGCGCTGAGGATTTAACAGCCCGTATCGGCCGGGAGCTTAAGTTAACTGGAATCGCAGTTCGCGATGCGTCAAAGCTGCGTCCTGGTGTTGACCCAAAACTTCTCACTGAGGATGCTGCTGGTCTAGCTGCTTCGGGAGCAGACATTGTGATCGAGGTTATTGGCGGCATCGAACCAGCAAAGAGTTTAATTGAATCCGCAATTGCAAATGGCTCATCCATTGTCACTGCAAACAAAGCTTTACTTGCCGCCCATGGCGCTCACCTGCATAAGTTGGCAGAAGAAGCCGGTGTTGATCTTTACTACGAAGCTGCTGTAGCTGGCGCGATTCCACTACTTCGCCCATTGCGCGAATCTTTAGCAGGCGACAAAGTTACCAAGATTCTTGGAATCGTTAATGGAACAACAAACTTCATTTTGTCGAAAATGTATAACGATGGTGCTGACTATTCAGTTGTCCTTAAAGAAGCTCAAGACTTGGGTTATGCAGAGGCCGATCCAACTGCCGACGTTGAAGGTTTCGACAGTGCAGCAAAAGCAGCGATTCTTGCTGGCTTAGCGTTTCATACAAATGTTACTTCGGACGATGTCTATCGAGAAGGTATGACAAAAGTTACTGCAGACGATATTGCAGCAGCAAAGTCCCTTGGCTATGTAATCAAGTTGCTAGCTATCGCAGAACTCACCGAAGATGATAAGGGCGTAATTGTTAGAGTTCATCCAGCAATGATTCCGGTAACACATCCATTAGCAAGTGTCCGTGATGCTTTTAATGCAGTTTTCGTAGAAGCGGATGCTGCAGGGCAAGTTATGTTTTATGGCCGCGGTGCAGGAGGTGCGCCAACTGCCAGTTCAGTCGTGGGTGACGTTGTTGCGGCTGCCCGAAATCGCATCACTGGTTCGGTTGGTCCGGCCCAAAGTATTTATGCTGATCTAGAAGTTCGCCCAATTGGAGAGGCTAAGACTTCTTACTACTTGAATCTCAAAGTTTCAGATGAGTCTGGCGTTCTAGCTGCTATTTCAAATGAATTTGCAAAGCACGATGTTTCAATTCAAGCAGTACGCCAAGATGGCGAAGGTGATGCAGCAAGCTTGATTATTAGAACTCACGAAGCACCGGAGAGTCGCCTGCGTTCAACTGTTGAAGGTTTGGAAAACATGGCCGCAGTTCGTGAAGTTCTAGGTGTTATGCGCGTTGAAGGTGCGGGCGCATAGTCATGGCCCACATTTGGCGCGGTGTCATTGAGGAATATCGTGACCGATTACCGATTGCCCCGAATGATGTCGTTATTTCCTTGGGCGAAGGTGGCACCCCACTTGTTTATGCCTGCACGCTGTCAGAGCTAACTGGAGCGAAGGTTTACTTAAAAGTTGAAGGCATGAATCCAACCGGTTCGTTCAAAGATCGCGGCATGACCATGGCGATTACTGATGCAGCGCGAAACGGCGCTAAGGCAGTGGTCTGTGCGTCAACTGGAAACACCAGCGCCTCAGCCTCGGCATACGCTACTAAGGCGGGAATGAAGAGCGCAGTTTTAGTTCCGCAAGGAAAAATTGCCATGGGCAAATTAGCTCAGGCAGTAATTCATGGCGCCACAATTTTGCAGGTTGACGGAAACTTTGATGATTGCCTTGATATTGCGCGCGCACTTGGAGATAACTATCCAATTGCTTTAGTTAACTCAGTAAACCCAACTCGACTTCAAGGCCAGAAGACCGCAGCTTTTGAAATCGTCGATGCCCTTGGTGATGCCCCCGACATTCATTGCTTGCCAGTTGGCAATGCTGGAAACATTTCGGCATATTGGATGGGCTTTACCGAGTACTACCACGACAAAGTTTCAACCCAGCGTCCACAAATGTGGGGATTTCAGGCAGCAGGTGCGGCGCCATTTGTTGTGGGCCACCCAATTGCAAAGCCAGAAACAATCGCAACCGCAATTCGAATTGGTAAGCCAGCGTCCTGGGATTTAGCGGTTGCTGCGCGGGATGAGTCCGGTGGCTTAATTGATGCAGTTACCGATGATCAAATCTTGGATGCGTATCGAATTCTGGCTGACAAAGAAGGTTTCTTCGTTGAACCATCAAGTGCAGCATCAGTTGCTGGTTTGATCCAGCAAGCGCAGCGTGGATTAGTCGATGCAGGTTCCACAATCGTTTGCACAGTTACTGGAAACGGCTTGAAAGATACCCAGTGGGCTTTGGAAAGTGCCAAAGATCCAGTTGTTGTTCCAGTGGATGTTAAAGCGGCAGCTGCAGCGTTAGGTCTTGCCTAATGTCGCGCGTGGTTTCGGTTTCAGTTCCAGCAACCAGCGCCAATCTTGGCCCTGGTTATGACGCGCTTGGTTTGGCATTAGAGATTCGCGATTTTGTAACTGCGCAATTTACCGATGACAACAAAGTAACAGTTGTAGTAACTGGCCAAGGTGCTGGAAAACTTCCAACTGATGCAACTCACTTGATTGCCAAAACAATCATCGATGCCTGCAAATCATTCGGGACTGAAGTAACAGGACTTCACGTTGAATGCAAGAATGCAATTCCACAAGGCAGAGGATTGGGTTCAAGTGCGGCAGCGATTGTGGCTGGCCTAGTGCTTGCAAGCGAGTTAACTTATGCCCGCGCCAGTGAAGATGAATTACTTCAGATGGCCAACGCCATTGAAGGCCACCCAGACAATGTGGCTGCTTGCTTACTTGGCGCCATGACTATTGCTTGGCTAGAAGATGACGGTAAAGCAAATTCGGTTTCCATGAACGTTCATCCTGACATTTCTCCTGTGCTGGGTATCCCGCAAACTGAATTAGATACTCACAAGGCCCGCGGTCTGATTCCCGAAACAATTCCGCATGTGGATGCAGCATTTAATGCCGGGCGATCAGCATTACTTGTTGCTGCGATGATTGGGGATCCTGATTTCCTACTGGAAGCTACCGAAGATAAGTTACATCAGCCCTTCCGTGCCCAGGCTTATCCAGAATCGATGGAGCTTGTGGCAAAGTTGCGCGAGGCTGAAATTGCAGCGTGCATCAGTGGAGCTGGACCAACCATCATCGCCTTAAGTACTAGCGATCAAGTTGCCCAGGCATCAGAAATCATTGCAAAATCTGGGTTTACCGCGGCTCCTGTGGATGTCGCGGACGAAGGCGCAATTCCTGACAACAATGATGTTGAACCCGAAGCGGTTTAAAAACTCAAGATTTCAAGGCAATTTCGCATCAAAGTACTTGACCTGCTAGTCTTGGGACATCGGTTGAATCTCTTTCACCGAAAATCCCGCAAAAATTCTCGCGAAATTTCCGTGCATTACTGCTGGATAGAAAACTACTAAAAAACACAAAGGACACATACGTGACCGAGACAGTTGCCCAAGATAAAGGGCTGAACTCCAAACTACTTCCAGAACTTAAGGCCATGGCTGCCGGACTGGGAATCGATGGCGCATCAGGTATGCGCAAAGCCGAGCTTGTTAAGGCCATTGGTGCCAAGCAAGGTGGCGGTAGAGGCAGTCGTTCTGCATCCCGCCCAGCTGGCGCTGCTAAGAGCGAATCTGCAAAAGAAGAACGCGCCCCTCGTGAAGAGCGCGAAGAACGTGCACCGCGTAATAACGACGGCGAATCTGACGGTGGCGATCGTAATGATCGTGGTGACCGCAATGATCGTGGCGATCGTAACGACCGCAACGGACGTAACCGCCGTGGTCGTGACCGTAATGATCGCAACAGCAATGGCCGTAACAACCGTGGTGGCCGTGGTGGCGACCGCGACTATGACTTAGAAGTTTCTGAAGACGATGTTCTTTTGCCAGTGGCTGGAATCATCGACATCCTCGACAACTATGCATTCGTTCGCACTTCCGGATACTTGCCAGGTCCAAACGATGTTTATGTGTCGATGGGATTAGTTAAGCGCTTCTCACTTCGCAAGGGTGATGCAGTAACCGGTCAGGTTAAACAGCCACGCGAAGGCGATCGCCCTCAGAAGTTCAACCCACTTGTTCGCATCGAGTCCATCAATGGACTTGAACCAGACGAAGCAATCAAGCGTGTTGATTTCGGCAAGCTAACTCCGCTTTACCCACAGGATCGCTTACGTCTTGAAACTGTGCCAAATAACTTAGTTACTCGCGTAATTGATTTGGTTGCACCGATTGGTAAGGGTCAGCGCGGTCTGATTGTTTCGCCACCAAAGGCAGGCAAGACCATGATTTTGCAGAACATTGCAAATGCGATTGCTGAAAACAACCCAGAAGTCCACTTGATGGTTGTTTTGGTAGATGAGCGCCCAGAAGAAGTTACTGACATGCAGCGCTCAGTTAAGGGTGAAGTTATTGCTTCCACTTTCGACCGTCCAGCTGAAGACCACACCACAATTGCAGAATTAGCGATCGAGCGCGCAAAGCGCTTGGTCGAAATGGGACACGACGTTGTTGTTCTTTTGGACTCAATGACTCGTCTTGGTCGCGCCTACAACCTTTCGGCGCCAGCATCTGGCCGTATTCTTTCCGGTGGTGTTGACTCGGCTGCGTTGTATCCACCAAAGAAATTCTTCGGTGCTGCTCGCAACATCGAAGAGGGTGGCTCACTAACAATCTTGGCAACAGCTCTGGTTGATACCGGATCTCGAATGGACGAAGTTATCTTCGAAGAATTCAAGGGAACCGGCAACATGGAACTTAAGCTTGATCGTCGCTTGGCAGATCGTCGTATCTTCCCAGCGGTTGACGTTGAAGCATCAGGAACACGACGTGAAGAAATTCTTTTGGCTGCTGATGAACTTAAGGTCATCTGGAAGCTACGCCGCGTTCTGCATGCACTTGATTCCCAGCAGGCACTTGAACTATTGCTAACTAAGCTTCGCGAGACCAAGAGCAATCTTGATTTCTTGATGCAGGTTCAAAAGACCACACCAGAAGCACCAGGCGGCATGGGCTCAGATTCGATGGATAACGTCGACTAGAAACTGATGTAAAAGGTCCGGCACTCTCTTGGGTGTCGGACCTTTTTTCTGCCGCAAAGCTAAATCCAAGATAGATTCAAAATGTGCGAATGAAATTCTGGCTGATCGTAATCGAAGGCGCATTGCTTCTGCTCGCCGCCATTGGAATATTCTTCGCAATCAAGATTTGGCAAGATACTGCACCAGCACCTGAGCCTGTACTTTCAGCGAAGGCTGGGGGTTGCCAAGAAATGTTAAGCGTTGGGATCTCAGTTGAAAGTCTGCCAATTGAGGCATGTCAGCTAAGCGGCTCAATTTCTGACGCTGAAAACACCTTGTTGGTAATTGGAACTATTCATGGTGATGAGCCAGATGGCAGACGGGTTGTAGATGAACTTGTATCTACGAGTGCGCCACTGGGAACCAACATCTGGCTAATCCGCGATGGAAATCCTGACGGATCCCAATTAGCAACTAGAAGAAACGCAAACCAAGTTGATATCAATCGCAACTTTCCAGTTAAGTGGCTGGCTTCAGATCCTGCGGCACGCACATACAGCGGACCTAGTCCAGCAAGTGAACCAGAAACTTTGGCATTGATGAATGCAGTTGAAACAATTAATCCAACTCGGGTAGTGGTATTTCATCAGCCATATGAACAAATTGATTGCCCACCAGAGCGGCCAGCAACGATCAGTGACCGACTTTCCCAGTTGACTGGCTACAAATCCGAGTGCATTCCTGGAGAAAAATCAGGATCGCCAACCAATTCCTATACAGGCACATTTACGATCTGGACAAATAGTACGTTTCCCCAAACCACAGCAGTGACTTTCGAACTAGGCCTAGAAACATCGCAGCTAAAGATCGAAACAATTGCCAATGCCCTTAAAATCCTGGCAGCAGACCCAAGTAATTAGTTGCTAAAGGGAAAAACTAGGGTATTCATCTGTAACCAATAAGAATGCGTAGCCATAAACTCGGTTCCAATACTGAGTCACACCTAAAAGCACTTCGCCACTAAACGCCGGCATTTTTCCAGTAAACAAAATTGTGAACCAAGTGAAGATTAAAACGGCTAAAGCGTAAATGACATAAACAAATCCAACCAAGTAAAGCGGAATTGCTAAAAACCATTTAACTAATGGCAAATACCGATTCAACTTTGCGCCACCATCTACATCTGGGAAAGTGATCTTCACATCGTCACTTTCTTCGATTGATGGATACTTGTCATTCAGCAAAAAGATGTATGCACTTACCCGAGTAGAAAGTGCCAAAAGTGAGCGGTTAAAACTCAGCACGTAAGACGGGTAGATTCCACGAAAGACAAGTGCAAGTAGCACCGGCAGGAATAAAAGCCCAGACAAGAAAGCTGAAGCCTCACTGGAACCGGACCAGGCGGTAAAAGCAGAAACGAAGATTGCAATTGGAACTACCAAGAAAATACGCAGCAATACAGAGATGCGGTCGCGATTATCCAGTTGGACAGTAATTGTGGTTTCAATTTGGTTACTCATAATTACAGAATATACCTAAGTGCTAAGAAACCTTTACATTACGCAGGTCTAACCCTTTATATTTTCCAGATTCGGTGTAATCACGAATGCGTTCAAAGCCATCAAAAACCTCAACGTAAGAAGTTGGCAGAGGTGATATCGCTAGACGAATGCTGTTTGGCGCCCGGTAATCCGGGATCACTTTCATGTCATCACGTGACCCACGAGCAATTTGTGCAGCATCTGGGTGATAGATGCTGATGTGCCCGCCACGAAGTTTGGAATTTCGTGGAGTAACTAGTTCGTATCCAAGTGGAACTAACCACTGATCAAATAGTTCGATCATCATGTCAGTGCCTTTTGAGGCTTTGGCATTGATCTGCTCAATCGTTGCATTTTCGATCATGCTGAAACCTTCATCTATGCAAAGCAAGCCAATTATCGATGGTGAGGCAATTTGGAATCCACGCATTCCTTCAACTTGATCAAACTTAGATCCCATTAAGAATTGATTGCGTTGCGCAAACCAACCTTGAATTGGCATTTGTAGCTCTGATTGAATTCGCCTACTCACATACAACCAAGCAGGGGAGCCTGGTCCAGAGTTTCCATATTTATAGGTGCAACCAACAGCTAGATCTACGCCATCTCGATCAAACTGCATATCAACTGCGCCAACAGCGTGGCTGGCATCCCAAACCATTAATGCGCCACTGGCGCGCACAATATCAGTTAGTTCCTTTATGTTATGCAGTGCTCCAGATCGGTATGCAACCACGGAAATCGTGACAAGTGCTACGTCATCATTTAAGTAAGGCTTGAGAATTTCTGGCGTCACTAATTCATCACTAAAGGTTTCGCCAACGGAATGTTCCTGCAATTCATTTGGAATTACGACAAGATTTAAACCAAGCTCTTCGGCGATGCCTTGCATGATGTAGCGATCAGTAGGGAAGTTTGCTTCATCCGTAATGATCGTTTTTCTACCAGGTCGGGCTGAAATTGCAGCTCGAACCAGGCGATAAAAATTAACACTGGTGGTGTCCATCGCCAAGGTTTGGCCCGCAGCAGCGCCAAGTGCGGCTCGTCCAATTAAGTCGCCGGTGGTTTCGGCTTTATCGATCCATTCGCCCCAACCGTCTACGATCTTTGTTCCCCAACCTTCTATTAAGAACTTGTTGACTGATTCGACCGTTGCTTTAGGCAGCCGGCCCAGGGAATTGCCGTCCAAGTAACAAACCTCTGGGTCTGTAAAAACAAACAGATCTCGGTACTTTGCCAGTGGATCCTTGGCATCGAATTCGAGGGCGTCTTGGCGGGTGAACATGAAACTTAGGCTATTCCCACGGGATGGATTCCTTGAACTTGAGCCATTACCTAGGCGTTTTGTGGGAATCCCCGAAAACTGGCAGAATCAAGGGGTTGGTCGGTTCACGTAAGGCATCCGAGCCTACGACCCGATCACAGTATTAATAAGGAGAAATCCGTGC
>JBIIMD010000106.1:0-2960 GCA_044232525.1 Candidatus Nanopelagicales bacterium
TCAGTTGGATTAGCGCCAATAACCACGATTACATCGGTCTTTGCTACTGACTTAAAGTCTTGAGTTCCAGCGGAAGTTCCAAACGTAGTGCTTAAGCCATATCCAGTTGGTGAGTGGCATACTCGAGCGCAGGTATCAATATTGTTATTTCCAAAAGCAGCACGAACCATTTTTTGAACGACGAAGATTTCTTCATTGGTGCATCTTGATGAGGAGATTCCTCCGATGCTGTTATCGCCATACTTTTCTTGAATCGCCTTTAGTTTGGTTGCGGTGTACTGAATTGCTTCATCCCACGAAACTTCACGCCATTCGTCAGTGATTTTTTCACGAAGCATTGGCTTAGTAATGCGATCAGAGTGCGATGCGTAACCCCAAGCGAAGCGACCCTTGACGCAGCTATGGCCTTCATTTGCGCCACCAGTTTTAGTTGGAACCATGCGAACTAATTCGTCGCCGCGTAATTCAGCATTAAACGAGCAGCCAACGCCACAATATGCACAAGTTGTTTGGACGGTGCGAGTTGGCATACCAAGATCGATTACTGACTTTTCTTGCAAAGTTGCGGTTGGACAAGCCTGAACACAGGCACCACAAGAAACGCATTCACTAGAAAGGAAATTCAAGCCACCAGGACTCACTTTCGAGTTAAAGCCACGGCCTTCAATGGTTAGCGCAAGAGTTCCTTGCACTTCATCACAAGCACGAACGCATCGATTACAAACAATGCACTTGCTTTCATCGAATGAGAAATATGGGTTTGAAGAATCCGTTGGAGCATCTAGGTGGTTTTTGCCATCCATGCCGTAACGAACTTCGCGAAGCCCTGCTACCCCAGCCATATCTTGAAGTTCGCAATCGCCATTAGCGGAGCAAGTTAAGCAATCCAATGGATGGTCGGAAATATAAAGTTCCATAACGTTCTTGCGAAGTCTGGCAACCTTGGTGGTCTGGGTGCGCACAACCATGCCATCTTCAACTGGAGTTGTACAAGATGCTGGAGTGCCACGACGACCATCGATTTCAACGATGCACATACGGCAAGAACCAAATGGCTGAAGTGAATCTGTGGCACAAAGTTTAGGAATATCGCAGCCAGATTCTCCGGCAGCACGCATCACTGAAGTGCCTTCTGGAACTAAGTGAGTTTCGCCATCGATAGTGACGCTAACCATGACATCAGAGTTTGATTTTGGGGTACCGTAATCGGATTCACCAATACCAGAGCGCATCGGCATAGTTCCGCGTGGATCTGAAAGTAATGTCATCACTTCACCTCTACCTTTATACCAAAATCTGCTGGGAATAACTTGAGAGCGCTTCTAACTGGCAGTGGCGTTAATCCACCCATTGCACATAGTGAGCCATCGGTCATTACTTCACATAAATCTTCAAGGAGTTCAAGGTTTTTAGCTTGCTCTTCACCAGCAACAATGCGATCAATAACTTCAACGCCACGAGTTGATCCGATGCGACATGGCGTGCACTTGCCACACGATTCCTCAGCACAAAACTCCATTGCAAAGCGAGCTTGCTTAGCCATGTTCACAGTGTCGTCAAAAACTACGATGCCGCCGTGACCCAGCATGCCACCAACTTCAGCTAAGGATTCATAGCCCATTGGAACGTCCCATGATTCGACACCAAGGTAGGCACCAAGTGGTCCCCCAATTTGGACTGTCTTGATTGGGCGACCACTATGTGTTCCGCCGCCGACTTTGTTTACTAAGTCGCCAAGTGTGATTCCAAATGGAAGTTCGACTATGCCGCCACGCAAAATGTTTCCAGCAAGTTGGAAAACTTGGGTTCCACGGGAACGGTCAACTCCAAAGGACTGATATGAGGCTGCACCATCAGCCAGAATCATTGGCACGGCTGACAAAGTCATCACGTTATTGATCACGGTTGGCTTTCCAAATAATCCAACTAGCGCTGGGATCGGTGGCTTAGCGCGAACCATGCCACGCTTACCTTCCAAGCTCTCCAGCATCGCAGTTTCTTCGCCGCAAACATAACTGCCGGCACCGACACGAACTTCTAAATTGAATTTGAACCCAGAGCCAAGAACTGAATCTCCGAGTAATTTATTTTCATTTGCGATAACAATTGCTTGATTCAAAACATCAATTGCATGTGGGTATTCAGATCTGACATAAATCAAACCTTCAGTAGCACCTACTGCGATTCCAGCAATGATCATGCCTTCAATCAGCGTGAAAGGATCGCCTTCCATCAGCATTCGATCGGCAAAAGTTCCACTGTCACCCTCATCGGCGTTGCAGCAAATGTATTTCTGATCAGATTCAGTATTTAGAACTGTGTTCCATTTGATGCCTGCTGGAAAACCTGCGCCACCGCGGCCGCGAAGTCCCGATTCTGTGACTTCGTTAACAATGTTGGCAGGGGTCATGGAAATTGCATTTCGCAAACCCGTTAGGCCACCATGGGCTTCATAATCTGCAAGGGAAAGTGGATCTATTACGCCAACTCTGGCAAAGGTAATTCGAGTTTGATCCTTTAGGAAGTCCAATTCCTCAACGCCGCCAAGGCACGAATCATGCGAACTTCCAGTTAAAAGCCCAGCAGCAATCAAATCCGGAATCTGATCAGCAGTTACATTCGCATAGCCAACCCGACCCGCGTCAGTTTCGACTTCAACTAGTGGCTCAAGCCAAAGCATGCCACGCGAGCCATTTCGTACAACGATGACATCAAGACCAGCCTTAGCTGCGTGATCAGAAATCGCCTGAGCAACTTCATTCGCTCCCATTGAAAGGGCCGCCGAGTCTAGGGGAACAAAGACTTTTGTCATGCCGTCACCACCGAAGTTGCTGCAAAGATTTTTTCACAAGTTGCTCTGCCAATTGGTGCGCCATTGACCATAGCTGCAGGGCCTAGAGCGCAATTACCTAAGCAAAATGTCTGTTCCATTTGGATGTCATCCTTGATGTTTCCCTTAT
>JBIIMD010000107.1:0-2948 GCA_044232525.1 Candidatus Nanopelagicales bacterium
TCCAGAAGTAAAGAGTACGAACACTGGGGGTGCCACGCTGGCTTGGGTTCCAAACAGAATCTTTGGCTGTTTGCCACCGCGAACTGGGTGGGGATGGCTTGCCACAATCTCGGCCAAGAAGGCATTCATTCGTCCAGTTGGAACTCGGGTTTCCCAACCGGCAATCGCGGAACGCAATGCTGGGACCAGGCGATCTTTATGCCACCCAGTTTTCGCGCTGAAGTTGATTCGAGGCGCCCAAGCAACTTGGACCAAGTCGCGTTCGATTTCGCGCTCTAAGTAATACCTGCGCTCTTCGTCAACTAGATCCCATTTGTTAAATGCAATCACTAGAGCTCGACCTGACTCAACCACCATCGAAATGATTCGAAGGTCTTGTTCCGTCAGAGGCGCACTTGCGTCTAGCAACACGACTGCGACGTCAGCTTTATCAAGTGCTGATTTTGTTCGCAGTGTTGCAAAGTATTCATGACCTGATGCATTTTTTGATTTGCGACGAATACCAGCGGTGTCAACCAAGATCCACTCTTCATCATCCATTATGACTAATTCATCAACTGGATCAACCGTTGTGCCAGCGACACTATCTACAACCGCGCGTTTTTCACCAGTTAACGCATTCAGCAGACTTGATTTACCAACATTTGGTTTGCCTAGCAGTGCTACGCGATGTGGTCCGCGTGGGCGCGCTTGGCCAGAACCATCTACAGGAAAAGCAGCCAGTACAACATCGAGGAAGTCTCCGCTACCTCGACCATGTAGCGCCGAAACTGTGTAAGGCTCCCCTAGTCCGAGCGACCAAAGCCGAGTTGCCTCAAGTTCAGCTCGTTCATCATCAACTTTGTTTGCAACCAAAATGACTGGCACTTTTGCTTGGCGCAGTACTCTGACGATTTGTTCATCCGCATCGGTAGCACCCACGGTGGCATCAACCACAAAAATAACCACATCACTGGACTTGATTGCGGCTTCGGCTTGGGCTGAAACCTGCGCGCTCATACCAACTGCGTCTTGTTCCCAGCCACCGGTATCAACCACAATAAACGGAACGCCATTCCATTCGGATTCGTATCTGACGCGGTCTCGGGTAACTCCGGGGGTATCCTCTACTACGGCTTCTCGCCTACCAATGATCCGATTGACCAAAGTGGATTTGCCAACATTTGGTCGTCCAACCACTGCCACAATCGGCAGATTAGATAAGTCATCTGGCTCATGCATTAGCTCATCGGACGGAATACCTAGTTGATCAAGTAATGCGGTGTATTCAGATTCAGTTAAATCTTCCCAGCGCTCCGGAATCTCAACAGCGTCATCTAATTCGATTGCATCGCCTGCAACGTCATAAATGATGGTCTCAGCATTTGGGTCTAATTCGTTATCCATGTGCTGCCCTCGCAATGTCTACTACTTGGGCGATGACTTCGCTAAGTTCCATATAGGTGGTGTCGATTACCCGAGCACCTGGCGCAACTTCAAGTGGTGAAACAGCTCTTGTGGAGTCTGCCAAATCCCGCTTTTCTAGGTCTGATTTTGTGGCTATCACTTCTGCGCCATTTTCTTTTGCTCGCCGATTAGCCCGAGCTTCAGGATCAGCCGTAATAAAAAGTCGAACTGGTGCCTCTGGCAGTACGACAGCGCAAATATCTCTACCTTCAACAACAATTCCAGTCTTTGAATTCGCAGCAATCTCGCGCTGTAGGTTGACCATAAGCTTGCGTACTTCAGGGACCGCGCTGACTGCACTTACTCCTTGCGTTACTTCTGGCCCCCTGATCTCAATGGATACGTCTCGTCCAGCAACTCGGATACCCGGCTCGCTCGGATCAATACTTGGTTGAATTACTTCAGCTTTGGCAGCTGCAGCCACCAGTTTCGGATGATTTACATCGATGCCTTGATCCTGAATAAACCAAGTCATAGCCCGATACATACTCCCGGTATCTAGGTAATCCAGACCCAACTCAGTAGCTACCGCACGGGAAACGCTGGATTTACCGGAACCGCTCGGGCCATCTATGGCGACAACGAGCGGATTGGGCATATAGAACAGTCTACCCAGTCACTTAGTTAGGAAATAACTACAAAATTCAGTGAGTTAGGAGATAACTACAAAACCTTCAAGTTCCAGCGCGGGCTTTAGAGCTGAAGCTGAACTCGGTGCCACAGTCAGTTCAACCAATCCAGTTGGATGTCCAAGTGAGTGATCGATTCGAACATCCTCAAGGTTTACATTTACCTGAGCAGCAACCGTAAATAGTCGAGCCAGTTCACCTGGTTTGTCATCAAGTCGAACCGCCAAGATTGCAGTTGATTGCTGTGACGATCCGTGTTTACCAGGTAACCGATCTCTGCCCTTATTGCCCTTAACTAGTTTGGCAGTGACCGAATCCCGATTGCCCTCTTCGAGTGCTGAGGCAAACTCCAAAAGGTGATTAGCAACTTGGGTAACCTGCTGGGCGATAAATTCTGAGTTGTCGCTCAGAATTTCCGTCCAAAGATTCGATTCTGAGCCGGCAATTCGAATTGTGTCTCTAATCCCCTGTCCGGCTAGTTCTATGTAGGAACTCTCAGCATCCATTAACTCACCAGCGAGAACGGATGCCACAACTTGGGGAGTGTGTGAAATTAATGCGACAGCTCGGTCATGTTCCTCGATACTTCGCACAATCGGAAACGCTCCGAGTGATTCCACTAAATTTTTAACGGTTGCGATAGCCTCTGGGGACGTTAAGCCACTGCTAGCAATAACCCACGGACGATCTAGAAACAGGTTTCCTTGCGCAGCAATTGCGCCAGAAACTTCACGGCCTGCCATTGGGTGTCCACCAACAATCCGATCCCAGCCAGAGGTGCCTAGTTGATCAAGTTCTCTGAATATTGATCCCTTAACGCTTGCTACATCTGTAATGACTGCATTTGGGTGATCTACAACGGCATCGGCAATT
>JBIIMD010000034.1:0-10202 GCA_044232525.1 Candidatus Nanopelagicales bacterium
ATACCCCAACTGATTCAAATGAAAGTGTAAAGAGCCAGGTTCATAATGATCTGCTGATTGCCTACCTTGGGGATTGTATTGCAATGGAAGCCACAGGCTACGCGTCAAAGACTGACATTGATTCTGGAATGAAGCTGGGCTGTGGCTTACCTAAGGGACCATTTGAGGTAATCGAAAGTATCGGTATCGAAAATGTCAGAGTTGGACAAACCGAACTTGCGCAGCGAACTGGAATTGCCGCGTATCAACCATTGTCGCTCTAACATCCTTAGTTTTGAACTTAGACTTACATTATGGGGCGCCGAAATCGAAGAGATCAAAATCAAGAGCCACCTGAGCTCAAACTCGGCAATTTTGGTCGCACCGAAAATCATGCAGATGGCGAATGGCAAGTTACTTCACTTACTGGTGAAACTTCTGTGAAGGTTTATCGCTGTCCTGGTTGCCAAGGTGACATCCAACCTGGCACAGCTCACATAGTTGCTTGGAACATTGATTACTCAGCTGACGAAAGACGACACTGGCACACAGCATGCTGGAAACGTAGAACGCCGAGGAAATTCTGATGGCTGAGATCGTTTCAAATAGTGTGCTACCAGCTAAACGCGAATCGATCACGTTAGTAACTGAAGATAACCTGCGATTAGTGGGGGAGTTAGCGCTGCCCGTTTCGGAAAAACCAAAAGCTACAATATTGTTACTTCATCCAAATCCAACTGGTGGCGGAATGATGGATAGTCACCTGTTCAAGAAAGCTGCTTGGCGATTGCCCGCATTGGCTGACGTTGCAATCTTGCGGTGGAACACGCGAGGAACGAAAAGCGCCGCTGGTACCAGTGAAGGTGAGTATGACCAGGGAGTTTTAGAAGGCCTAGATTTCAAGGCTGCGTTAAATTATGCCCAGGCTCGTGGGTTAGACAACATTTGGCTTGTCGGTTGGTCATTCGGTACCGATGTCACTTTGATGCACGGCAACGTGGATCCAGTTAACGGTGCAGTTTTATTGAGCCCACCTTTGATGTGGAGTACTGATGAGCATCTCAAGTCTTGGGCTGATTCTGGTCGATCTCTTACTGCTTTGGTTCCAGAACTTGATGACTATTTGAAACCGCCAGAAGCAATCGAAAAGTTTGCGGTAGTTCCGCATTGCGATGTTGTTGCGATCCCAGAATGTCGACATCTTTGGGTTGGTGAAAAGTTTGTTCGAATTGCTTGGAATGAATCCCTAAATCGAATACTTCCAGATATGCCTGAACTAACTTGGACTTGGGATGGCGAGATGTCACGTTGGAACGACTTGTTGAACAAGTCGGAATAGGTACTAACTTGTTGAACAAGTTGGAATAATTCTTGCGTTAGTGGTCAACTGGCTGGACAAGTTCAACAAGAACCCCACCAACGTCTTTTGGATGCACAAAGTTGATGAGTGATCCAGCAGTACCAATTCGTGACTCTGGATAAATCAAACGCATCCCGGCGCTTAAAACTTTTGCCATTGCTTCATCAATACTTGTTACGCGAAAGGCAAGCTGCTGCATTCCTTCACCACTGCGTTCTAGAAACTTAGCGATCGTTGAATCAGAGTTAAGTGGAGCGAGTAGCTGCAAGCGTGTTCCGTCAGCTAAGTCCAGCATGGCTTCTTCGATACCTTGAGATTCATTGATTTCCCGGTGCGAAACTTCTAGGCCAAATGTCTGGGACCAGCGCGCGATTGCCTCATCTAGATCTCTAACAGCGAGTCCAACATGATCGATTCCCAACAGCGTTCCGCCTAGTGCGGCACTTAAGTTGACCATCGCAATCCTCGCAATCATTGGGCGGATTCCTGCTAAGTCCAAGAACATCGCTAAGGTGACAGTAAGGGATTTTGCACATCACGCGCAATTTCCCGCACTTTTGCTGATCTGAAAGGCCTTTAATGTCAGTCATTGTTGGTGGAGCGCGTACCGGAATCGGGCGATTGCTTGGCTCCCTAAAAGATGTATCCGCAGTCGATTTAGGCGCTACCGCCATACGTGGTGCTTTG
Organism: Candidatus Nanopelagicales bacterium; assembly: GCA_044232525.1. Classification (GTDB taxonomy): domain Bacteria; phylum Actinomycetota; class Actinomycetes; order S36-B12; family UBA5976; genus UBA5976. The sequence continues at coordinate 2,027 of JBIIMD010000034.1, forward strand.
GAAAAGTCAGGCGTATCAGCATCAGATGTTGATTACGTAATCATGGGACATGTATTGCAGGCTGGAGCCGGACAGATGCCTGCCCGCCAAGCGGCCATCAAAGCTGGAATTGGACTTGAGGTGCCAGCTATCAGTGTCAACAAAGTATGCCTTTCTGGCATCAATGCGATTGCGATGGCTGATCAACTGATTCGTTCCGGCGAAGCTGACGTTGTAGTTGCTGGTGGCATGGAAAGTATGACTAATGCTCCGCATGTACTAGTTGGAAGTCGCGAAGGCATGAAGTATGGCGATTGGGCACTTAAAGACACCATGGCGTTCGATGGACTTTTCTGCGCGATTGATCAACTGGGCATGGGTGAAGCAACTGACAAATACACAGCAGTAGAGAAAATCTCACGTGATCGTCAAGATGAATTCTCGGCAAAGTCACACCAAAGAGCCGCCGCCGCACATGCTGCGGGACATTTTGCTGATGAAATTGTTCCGGTAGCTATTCCACAGCGCAAAGGTGACCCAATTCTGTTTGCAACGGATGAAGGTATTAGATCTGAAACTACAACTGATTCGCTTGGAAAACTACGACCAGCATTTGATCCAAACGGCACAATCACAGCAGGTTCTGCATCACAAATAAGTGATGGTGCAGCTGCGGTAATCGTAATGAGTGAAAAGAAGGCTGCAGAACTTGGAATCACAGTGCTGGCAGAAATCTTGGCTCATGGAATGGTGGCTGGACCAGATGCCTCATTAGTTGCCCAGCCAGCGCGTGCAATTAAAAAAGCAGCACAAAAAGCTGGCGTAGATCCAGCTGGTCTTGATCTTTACGAAATGAACGAAGCGTTCGCATCAGTTGCACTAGTCAGCATGGATCAACTTGGTATCGATGATTCAAAGGTAAATGTTAATGGTGGCGCAATTGCTCTCGGTCATCCAATTGGCATGTCTGGTGCTCGAATCGTGCTTCACTTGGCCAATGAATTGAAGCGTCGCGGCGGTGGCACTGGCGCTGCTGCGTTATGTGGCGGCGGCGGTCAAGGTGACGCGCTAATAATCAGAGTTCCATAGGCTAAATTCAAATGCACTCCTTACTTGAAGCAGCAGTCACTGGTGACGTGCGCGCGCTGGGTAAGGCCTTAAGTGTGATTGAAGATGGCACTCCAGAGTTAACTGAACTCCTAAGTGGCCTGCCAGATTCTGGTTCTGCACTTCTTATCGGGGTCACTGGTCCACCTGGCGTGGGTAAATCAACGACAACTGGCGCTCTGATTTCTGAATACCGAAATCAAGGTTTGCGAGTTGCGGTATTGGCAGTTGATCCCTCCTCGCCTGTGACGGGTGGCGCATTACTAGGTGATCGAATTCGGATGCAAGAGCATGCCTTGGACGAAGGTGTGTTTATTCGATCCATGTCATCTCGCGGCCAACTTGGTGGACTTTCAAGCGCAACGCAAGCGGCAGCAAAAGTTTTAGATGCAGTTGGCTTTGACGTAATCATTGTTGAAACCGTTGGTGTTGGTCAGTCTGAAGTTGATGTTGTAAATGCAGTGGATACTGTCGTTTTAGTTTTGGCCCCTGGCGCAGGTGATGGTGTGCAGGCTGCAAAAGCTGGAATCTTAGAAATTGCTGACATCTATGTTGTGAATAAAGCAGATCGTGATGGAGCTGAAGGTGTAGTTCGGGAACTACGTTCCATGATCGGACTAGGTTCCCAAGCTCAAGCAGCTTGGACTCCAGAGATTGTCACTACGACTGCAACAACCGGCCAAGGTCTAGCAGATTTAGTTCTCGCAATTTCAAAACATCACGACTGGGCGTTGGCATCGGGCGATCGTGCATTACGTTCCGTTGAACGAGCTAAATTGAATCTACGCAGAGCAGTGCTGGATTTGATCACTGAACTAATGGACGTGAATGCAGCATCGTTGAAGTCACTAAGTGCCCAAGTGGCAAATGGCGAAATCTCAACCGAATCAGCCGTTAAGCAGATTTTGCGGGACTTGAGTTAGTCCTAGGAACGTCAGGTGCGCCACAATAGAGACGTGAATCAGTCCAACATGAACTTGCAAGGCGCCATAGATCTTGGCGCGGTCGCTGCAGCACGTGAAGCGCAAGCAAAAGCGGTGCAGGCTGCTGCGCAACGAGCTGCAGATCCAGTTGCAAGTAACTTGATCATTGATGTGACCACCTCAAGCTTTGAAGCTGATGTAATAACGCAGTCGATGACAGTTCCAGTCGTTGTTGACCTGTGGGCCACTTGGTGTGAACCATGTAAACAACTTTCGCCAATCCTTGAAAAACTTGCCCTTGAATATGACGGACGCTGGATACTTGCCAAAGTTGATGTTGATGCCGAACAACAAATAGCTGCAGCTTTCCAAGTGCAATCGATCCCAACTGTTTATGTCGTTATCGGTGGACAAGTAGCTCCGATGTTCCAAGGCGCCATGCCGGAATCACAAGTTCGACAAGTATTAGAAGCCGTGCTTGCCGAAGCTGAAAAAGCTGGCATCACAGGTCAAGTCACAACGGATGCCCAAGTTGAAGGCGAAGAAGTTCAATCAAAACAGCCACCTAGTGATCCAAGATTTGATGCCGCCGAAGCTGCACTTGAGTCTGGAGACTGGGCTAAAGCAATAGATGCCTACAAAGAAATCCTGTCTGTCACTCCAGGTGATGCAATTGCAAAAATTGGTCTGCTCAATGTAAATCTCTTGCAGCGCACTGATGGTCGAGATTTATCTGCAGATGTTGAAACGATGACGCTGGAAACTGATTCGGTTTTACGCGCTGCTGATTCAACTTTTTTGATGGGCGAGTTTACGGACGCATTTGCGCTACTTATTGAACATCTCAAAAACGTAACCGGAGCTGAGCGAGATCAAACTCGTGAGCGAGTATTGGAACTTTTTGAAATTGCCGGTCCAACAGATCCTGCAGTAATTAAGGCAAGAATCGCACTTACTAACGCGCTTTTTTAATTTCATCCTGAAAAGTTTTGTTGACGCTCAATCGGTGGATAGGCTAAGAACGTGTCAGAATTCATCAGAGTCGAACGCCAAGAGCGTATTGCAGTTATTCACTTAGACCGCCCAAAAATGAACGTGCTAAATCGTGCCATGCAGGAAGAAATCAAAGCGGTCGCGCTTGAGGTTTCAAGTACTGATGAATTTCGGGCCGTTGTAATCTATGGTGGCGAACGAACATTTGCTGCAGGTGCTGACATTAAGGAAATGATTGACTGGGATGGCGAAGTCGCCAGACAAGAAACCCCAGGATTACAAGCTTGCTTCAATGCTGTTGGCGACATTCCAGTTCCGACGATTGCTGCAATCACAGGCTATGCACTTGGCGGTGGCTTAGAGCTTGCCCTAAGTTGCGACTTTAGAATTGCTGCATCAAATGCCGTTATGGGCCAACCGGAAATTTTGCTCGGCATCATTCCTGGCGGTGGTGGTACTCAGCGCCTGGCTCGCCTAATTGGTCCGTCTCGAGCAAAAGATTTAATCTTCACCGGTCGACGGGTCAATGCTGACGAAGCCTTAACTCTTGGTTTGGTTAACGAGGTAGTTGACTCTAGTGATGTTCTAAAGCGATCCATGGAGCTGGCAAACCTTTACGCGACTGGTCCAGTAACGGCCATGAAGGCTGCCAAGCGCGGTATCGATAAAGGTGGCGAACAACTGTTGGCTGATGGTTTGGTTATGGAGCAAGGGCTGTTTGCCGGCCAGTTTGATACCAACGATCAAAAGGTGGGCATGAAGTCCTTCGTAGAGAATGGCCCAGGTAAGGCAGATTTCTCTTAGTTACCGTGGCCTGTAATACAAGCCAACCCTGAACTAGCGCCTTTGAAATAAGCGATTAGGCTTATCTTTGACGGATTGTATCCAATGTCACACCCGTTGGGATTGTGGAGATTGGTGGCCGATGCAAGGCTTCGTCAAGGCGCTAAAGGAGTTGGCATGAAGATTTGTGTATGCGTAAAGCAGGTTCCAGATAGCTGGGCTGAGAAGAAGTTAACCGCGAGCGACAGTACCTTAGATCGCGCTGCTGCAGACCGAGTTGTTAACGAACTTGATGAGTATGCAGTTGAAGAAGCACTGCGTATTGTTGAAGCGGGCGAAGGTGAAGTAACAATTCTTTCTATGGGTCCTGATGAAGCAGCGGACAGTGTTCGCAAAGCAATCTCAATGGGAGCTCACGCGGGAATCCACATCAGCGATCCTGCACTACACGGATCTGATGCGCTTGCCACATCGTTAGTACTTGCCAAGGCACTCGAAGGCCGCGGTTTCGATTTGATTATCTTTGGTTCAGAATCAACTGACGCTCGAATGAGTGTGGTTCCAGCAATGGTCTCTGCTCGTCTTGGTTTGCCGCAGATGACATTTGCTAACAAAGTTGAAGTTAACGGTTCAAACTTAACGATCCATCGTGTTACCGATTACGGTTACGACGAAGTTCAGTCAAGCTTGCCAGCCGTTGTTTCAGTTGTTGAAAAAACAAATGAGCCTCGTTACCCATCCTTCAAGAACATCATGGCTGCTAAGAAAGCACCGATGGAAACCTTAAGTCTTGCTGACATCGGTTTGGATGCAGCTGCTGTCGGCCTTGCAAACGCTTGGAGTGAAGTCAAAGATTTCGCAGAACGTCCAGCTAAGGCAAAGGGAACTGTTATTACCGATGAAGGTAATGGCGCTGAAAAAATCGAAGAATTCCTCGTCACACAGAAATTTATCTAGGAGCATCCATGTCTGAAGTATTAGTACTTATTGAGCACTCTGAAGGCAACATCAAGAAAGTATCTCTTGAGCTGCTAGCTATGGCAGCTGGAATTGGTGAGCCAAGTGCAGTTTTCGTCGGACCTAGCGCAGATGCAGTCCTTGCAACACTAGGTGACCATGGTGCAAAGACAGTTTATGTCGCAGACGGTCAAGTGCTTTTGGATCATGTTGTAGTTCCAACCGTAGATGTGCTTGCAAAGTTAGTTTCAGAGAAGTCACCCGCTGCAGTTTTGATTCCATCTTCGGCAGATGGCAAAGAAATTGCCGGACGACTTGCAGTAGCAATTGATTCAGGTGTTATTACTGATGCAGTTGCAGTTTCTGCTGACGTTGTTGCAACTCAAAACGTTTTCGGTGGTGCGACTATCGTTCACTCAAAGGTTTCAAAGGGCACTCCAGTTATCACGGTTCGCACCAACTCAATTGCACCTGTGCAATCAGGTGGCACTGCAATTCGCGTTGATGTTGCCGTTGAGGTTAGCGCTACTGCCAGTGCGACCAAGGTGGTAAATCGAGTTTCCGTAGAAAAGAGCGGACGTCCAGATCTTTCTGAAGCTGCAATCGTGGTCTCAGGTGGTCGTGGAGTTGGTAGCGATGAAGGCTTTGCAAACATCATTGAGCCACTTGCAGACTCCTTAGGAGCAGCAGTTGGCGCATCCCGCGCGGCAACTGACGCTGGCTGGTATCCACATCAGTTCCAGGTTGGTCAGACTGGAAAGACTGTTTCACCTCAGCTTTATGTTGCAAATGGAATTTCGGGTGCGATCCAACATCGCGCAGGTATGCAAACCTCAAAGACTGTGGTTGTAGTCAATAAAGATGCAGATGCACCAATCTTTGATCTAGCAGACTTCGGCGTTGTAGGCGACCTGCATTCTGTAGTTCCAGATTTAACTGCCCGCGTAAAGGCCCGTAAGTAGTCACTAAACAGTGGATTTTTTCCAAAACTGAAAAATCCATGACCTGGTGTTCTCATCTAGAATAGGCACGTGGCTTATTTAGATAACGCCGCTACGACCCCAATGCTTCCGGAGGCCGTTGCGGCCATGACGAAGTTGCTCAGCGAACCTGGCAATCCTTCATCTCTTCATGCCTCAGGCCGAAAAGCTAGGCGAGCTGTTGAAGAATCCAGAGAACGTGTGGCACGCGCAGTTGGCTGCGGCTCAGCAGAAGTTGTATTCACTGCCGGAGGCACCGAGGCAAACAACATTGCTGTTAAGGGTATTGCTTGGGATCAGAGAAATAAGGATCCACGACGAATTCGCGTAGTTGCAGGTAGTACCGAGCATCACGCAGTACTCGATCCAGTGCGCTGGCTTGGAGAGTCCGAAGGTTTTGAAGTTACCTGGATCAAATCAGATGCCGAAGGAAAAATCACACCAGAAGCACTTCGTGAAGCACTGGGCGATAATCCAAATGATGTTGGCCTAGTCAGCGTCATTTTAGGAAACAACGAAGTTGGAACTATTAACGACATTGCTGCGCTAACTGCAGTTACTCGCGAATTTGGAATTCGTTTTCATACTGACGCAGTTCAAGCACCAGCATGGCTTGAACTTAACTTCTCGGAACTTGGTGTTTGTGCCATGAGTATCTCGGGACACAAAGTTGGTGGACCACATGGAATTGGTGCTTTGATCATTAGTCGAGACTGCCACGTCACGCCATTAATCCATGGTGGTGGGCAAGAGCGCGATGTTCGATCTGGAACGTTAGATGCACCAGCCATCGTGGGGTTTGCTACTGCACTTGAAATCACTTCATCACGCCGAACTGAGACAGTTGCTCGAGTAACAGCACTCCGGGATGACTTAGTTACTCGAGTTATGCAGATTGCACCAGAAGCGATTTACACCGGCTCAAAAACTGATCGCCTAGCAAATAATGCCCACTTTATTTTCCCTGGCTGCCTAGGCGACTCGTTACTGATGTTGCTTGATGCCCAGGGTGTGGAATGTTCCGTTGGCTCGGCTTGCAATGCCGGTGTTCCGCAGCCTTCGCATGTTTTGCTTGCCATGGGCGCAGATGATGATGCAGCTCGTAGTACATTGCGCTTCTCGCTTGGTAGTACGAATACTCAATCTGATGTAGACAAACTTATTGAAGTTCTGCCAAGTGCAATTGAACGTGCAAAGCGCGCTGGGGTTCCAAAATTAACCACCGCACCGGTGCGTGCCTGATGCGGGTATTAGCTGCACTTTCAGGTGGCGTGGATTCCGCAGTTGCGGCTGCCCGAGCTGTCGACGCTGGACATGATGTAACAGCAGTTCATTTAGCGCTTGCCAGAAACCCGCAATCCCATCGAACTGGCGCTCGCGGTTGTTGCACAATCGAAGACTCCAATGATGCATTTCGCGCGGCAGATATGTTGGGTGCACCATTTTATGTTTGGGATTTGTCTTCCGAATTTCAAGAAAAAGTCATAGAAGACTTTATTTCTGAATACGCAGCTGGTCGTACTCCAAACCCATGCTTGCGTTGCAACGAAAGCATTAAATTCGAGGCTGTCTTAGAACGAGCTATGGCACTTGGCTTCGATGCGGTTGTAACGGGACACTATGCCCAAATCTTCCAGGGTGAAAATGGTCCAGAACTTCATCGCGCGGTTGATCCACTTAAAGACCAGTCGTACGTACTTGGTGTATTAACTGCAGACCAAATTGCGCACTCAATGTTTCCACTAGGTGACAGCACAAAAGTTGAAGTTCGAGCTGAAGCTGATCGACGCGGAATTCTGGTTGCAGCAAAGCCCGATAGTCATGACATTTGCTTCATTCCAGACGGCGACACGGCAGGATGGCTTTCCCGTCAGATCGAATCTGTGCCAGGTGAAGTCGTAGACGCCGAAACAGGAAACAAAGTTGGAACTCACGCGGGAGCGCATGCATTTACTGTGGGCCAACGACGTGGCCTAGCACTTGGCAATCCAACTGGTGATGGCGAACGCCGATACGTAGTGGATGTTGACGTTAAAAACAATGTTGTAATGGTCGGCCCACCAGTATTGCTTGACATTGACTTGATTGAAACGATTAAGCCAAGATGGTCAGGTCCGGTTCCTGCCAGTGGCTCTCGAATTTATGTTCAGATTCGAGCTCATGGTGAAGCCTTGCCAGCGACGCTTCACATTGGCGATGACGACCAAGTAAGCATTCAACTCGACGATTACTTACGTGGGCTGGCTGCTGGCCAAGCCGCAGTTATGTATGACGGAACTCGTGTGATTGGAAGCGCGACCGTTTCTCGTTCGCGTCGATCGGCATCCGTTTAGTGCAACCTGCAACCGTAACTGGCGTTGGCGCCTGGCCAGGAACTGATGTTCATGAAGTTGCGGTAACTATCCGAGATGTTTGTCCGGACTTCCCGCACTTAGCCGAACTTCCCGAGCGTGG
>JBIIMD010000109.1:0-2906 GCA_044232525.1 Candidatus Nanopelagicales bacterium
GGTACCCCTCTAGGATCAATACGTGGCTGATACATCTAAGTTTCTCATTTTGGACGGTCACTCGCTTGCCTATCGAGCGTTTCATGGACTGCCAGTCGAAAACTTTGCCACCAGCTCGGGTCAACACACCAATGCGGTTTATGGGTTTGTGTCAATGTTGGTCAATGTTCTAAAGGATCAGAAACCGTCACATTTGGTGGTTGCCTTCGACATTTCTCGCCAAACTTTCCGAAGCGAAAGATATCCAGATTACAAAGCCACTAGAGCAAAGTCTCCTCCTGAATTCAAAGGCCAAGTCGAACTGATCAAACAAGTGCTTGAATCCTTGAATATCGCTGTAGTTACCGCAGAGGGATTCGAAGCCGATGACATTTTGGCCACATTAGCCAAGAGCTGTGATTTCCCAGTACAGATTGTCAGTGGTGATCGTGACTCATTCCAACTAATTGATGACCGAGTAACGATTCTTTACCCACGTAAGGGAATGTCGGACTTAGTGCACATGACACCAGATGCTGTTTTCGTAAAGTATGGCGTCACGCCGAAGCAGTATCGATCTTTGGCCGCTTTGGTTGGTGAAAGTAGTGACAACCTGCCAGGTGTTCCTGGTGTTGGCCCAAAGACTGCTGCCAAGTGGATTGCTGAATACGGCGAACTAGAAAAGATTCTTGCCGTTGCCGAATCTATTGGCGGCAAAGTCGGCGAAGCCTTGCGCGCCAATCTGGATCAAGTGAAGCTCAACTACGAACTAAATCGTTTAGTTGAAGATGCCCCAGTTGATAAGGCAATAGCCAGTTATGAAAAGCGTGGATATGACGCCAGCGTGGTTCATGCCACGCTTGACGCACTTGAATTCTCAGCCCTACGACCTAGGTTGTTTGCAGCCTGGCCAAGTGGAAATGAATCTGGTTCAGCTTCGGTAAGTATCAAGACATCCGGTTCAGATAGTTCAAACCTTACAAAGGGGCCAGCTAAAGCAGCTAAAGCAGAAAGCAAATCTGACGCAGCGAGTGAAGGTTTTGAAGTCGTCACAAAAAAAGTCAACGAATCGGAACTAGGCAAGTGGCTAAAAGCAGCCGGCTCACCAGTCGCGTTAGCAACAAGCGGCCATTGGGGTAGCGGATCTGGACATATTGAAGCGCTTGCGTTAGTTAATGGCTCAGGTGAGTCAGTTTGGTGCACGCCAAGTGAGGTCGGCAAGACTCTTTCAGCTTGGCTTGCCGGTCCAGCTGAGAAGATTCTGCACGATGCCAAGGGACCTATATTGGCATTCAGCGCCATGGGAACACCGCTTAACTCTGTTGCGTTCGACACTGCAATTGCCTCTTACTTAGTGTCACCTGGGGGACGAAACTTTGAGTTAGCCGATTTAGTTATGCGCTATTTGGGAAAGTCTCTTGATGCTGATTCCTCCGAATCAAGTGCACAACTTTCGCTCGATTCCTCGCTTGAAATATCCGGAGAGGCTTTGGCTAAGGCCGCTCGAGCAACTTTAGATTTAAGCGAATTCCTCAAACTTGAATTGCAAAAGCGCGGTGGTGAGAGCCTCTTTAGCCAAGTAGAAATGCCGTTAGTTCCATTGCTAGCTGAGATGGAAACTTTTGGAATTGCAGTAGACGTCAAGGCACTCAAGAACCTGGAAGCCAACTTTGAATCCGATGCTGCGCAAGCCGTAAAGCAAGCACACGATTCAGTTGGTCATGAATTCAATCTTGGTTCACCTAAGCAACTGCAAGAAGTTCTTTTCGAAGAGCGTGGACTGCCAAAGACCAAAAAGATCAAGACCGGCTACACAACTGATGCAGAATCGCTGCTTGGACTATTGGCAAAGTTTCCAGATGATGAGCTGCTTACTGCGCTGCTTCGATATCGTGAAGTGATTAAGCTCAAGCAAACTGTTACTGGATTGCTCGCTGCAGTTCAATCTGATAATCGAATTCACACCAGCTTCAATCAAATGGTCGCGGCAACGGGTCGCCTGTCCAGTACCGAACCAAACCTGCAAAACATTCCAATCCGTACTAACGAAGGTTTTGCGATTCGCGGCACGTTTGTGGTTGGAAAGGATTTCGAAACGCTACTTACTGCTGATTACAGTCAGATTGAACTGCGAGTGATGGCACATCTTTCAAATGATCCAGGATTGATTGCAGCGCTAAAGACTGGTGAGGATTTACACACCACTGTTGGTTCTCAAGTATTCGGAGTTCCTCCTGACAAAGTTGATGCTGACATGCGTCGCCAGATTAAGGCCATGTCTTATGGTCTGGCCTACGGGTTATCTGCATATGGCTTAGCTCAGCAATTGAGCATTAGCAATGATCAAGCGAAGTCACTAATGAATACTTACTTTGAAAGGTTTGGAGGCGTCCGCGATTACTTAGCTAACGTCGTGGTTGAAGCCCGAAAAATGGGTTACACCGAATCGATAATGGGTCGTCGTCGCTACTTGCCAGATCTAAACAGCGATAACCGACAGCTACGGGAAATGGCCGAACGCATGGCGCTGAATGCTCCGATTCAAGGATCAGCCGCCGACTTAGTAAAGGTTGCGATGCTTCAGGTTGATGCTGCGCTTAAATCTGCTGGCGTTAAATCAAGGTTGCTGCTTCAGGTTCATGATGAATTGGTCATCGAAGTAGCCAAGGGTGAGCTTGAGCAAGTTACTGAGATCGTTGTGCAGAACATGGGCGCAGTAGGGGATTTATCGGTGCCTATGGAGGTTTCCACCGGAATCGGCACCTCTTGGGCCAGCGCAGGTCACTAAACCCATTGATTTCTGGGCTTCAGTTTTGACCCAGCATTAGCGGGTGCCTATCCTTAGAAGGTTGCCATTTGCCCAAGGACAGACCTAGTTCCACGGGATCCGCAAGGAAAGAATGCAACATCCGCACTATTTCTATCCG